>DASUFM010000396.1:0-6508 GCA_036274535.1 Blastocatellia bacterium | reverse complement strand
GCAATGGGCAATGAAAGGCGCCGCCGATTACCAAACTTTACCTCATTGCCCTATAGAACCTATAGAACCTATTTCCAAGTCGCGCGCCAATATTTTCCAACCATTCAATTGTTGTTATCGCTTGATTTGTAAGAAACGCCGGAGGCTGGTATTTGCGGAGGATCGTCCATTTATGGGAATGGCCGTTCCCATTATCGAAGAAACCGCGATCGAAATGGCCATACGCCATATTTCATATGACATATGAAACATGGCGTATGGCGCTCGATTGTCAGAAGACCGCGATTACTGTTCGAAGGCGAGGCGTCCGCCTGATCCGGGCACGGCGGCGGTGTAAGTCACCTCCTGGCCCGGCGTCGCGGCGAGTTCGCGCAACTTTTTATCCGAGATTCGCGGCCCGCCGTCATCCGGTATGAAATTCCTGGCGACCGGGTCGTAGAGGAAGCTCTTGACGCGGCCTTTCAGCGCGACGCGCGCTATCAGGTCGCATTCTTTAACCTCGCCGCCAAGGGCTTTCGAGACGAACCTCGTTTCCGCGCGCTGGATCATAAGATCAATTCGCGGCCCTACCGACCTGGTATTGGAAGCGGTCAGCGTCGTCTGCTGACCGACGATCGGCGCCAGGTCGGAATCGAACGCGAGCATAAACTGTTCGACGTCGCGTCTGGTTCCATCGGGATTGATCAATGGGAACCCGCTGGTAATCAACGGCCGAAACACGACTGCGGAGAAGAAGCGGAAGAGGGTATCGACCGAGCCGTCGTTCACGAAACCGAAGCCGCGGATCTGATTGCCCTTATTGCCGCTGTCGGGGTGCAGGAAGAATGGCACCTTGGGGGTCCCGAACATGCCGACCTTCGCGTACAGATTGCGCAGGTGCGGAATCTTGAAGACCTGGGTGATCCCTTCGAAGCTCGCGCTGCGGCCCGTTCCGAAGAAGCCCTGGGCGCGATCAAGCACGTGGCAGCCGTTGCAGTTGTGCGTTTCCCCGCCGATCAGAGGAAGCCTGATTCCGTCGGCGGGTTGCGTGCCGAAATAGAAATTCCTGCCGCGTTGCTGCGCCGCCGTCAACGAATTGTCCAGCCTGCGCACCGGATTTGGAGGCGGTATCACCTGCAACTGGAAGTTGGTGAACTTCTGCATTTCCGCCACCGGCGGCTGCGCCCCGCCGATCAGCCCCTCGAAAGCCACGATGAAGTTGTTGAACGAGAGAGCGGCGTCGGTGGCGTTCGTGCCTAACGCTCCGACGGCGCGATCACCGCGCCAGTGCATCGCTCCCGAATTGAGCAGCCCGCGCAGTGTCTGGGTGGTCATCGGCCCCTTCATCGGATGGAAGTCATCCATATTGCCGGTGCCGTTTTCCGGACTGTCCAGCCCGAACAGCAGTGGCGCGAGCGCAAGCGTAGTGCTGCCGCCGAAAACGATGTTTATCGGATTCTTCTTGACCGTGTCGTCGGGATTGCCGAGGTCCCAGGCGAGGTCATCCATGTCTCCGAAGATGTGGCAGCTCGCGCACGACGCCTCGCCGTTGCCCGAAAACTGCGTGGCGTCGTAAAGCATCGGCCTCCCCTGGACCACCGACGCCGGTTCCGGATTGGGCAACGCCGCCGCCCCGATCTGCTGCTTCGTCGCCAGATTGATCACCTTCACGGAATTATCAAAACGTGTCAGCACATAAAGCCGCCCTCTGGCCTCGTCCAGAGCCAGGCCGCTCGGCCCGCCGCCGGTGACCGTGATGTAATTCGCGCTGGCGCTCCTCGGGTCGAAGGTGTTGTTCTCCAACGCCGTGGTGTTGAAGACCCCGATCCTGCTCGAACCGAAAGCCGCGACATAGAGCGTCTGCCCGTCGCTCGTCACCGCCATATCCAGCGGCGTCGAAAGACTGTGATTTTTCGCCGTCGGGTCGAACCCGGGCTCGCCCATGAGCTTGCTGTAGTCGATGTGTTTGTTAAGGTGTCGCGGCGTTACCGTCGAGCCGGAGATCACGGTGACGCGCGTTTCGGCCAGATGGCCTTGAACCGTGGTACCGCCGAAAATCCCAGGGCCTTCGAAGCGAACGTGGTTAAAGGCCTCGGTGTTCGACACGTAAATTTTGCCACTCACCGGATTGGTGGCCATGTTGAACAGGGTTGTCCCCACATGCTCGTACGCGGTCAACTGCGCCAGGGTGTTCGCGTTGACGGCAAAAACGTCCCTGTCAGGAAGGCGGAATCGAACCGAGTTATTCCAGTTGCGCCCCAGCTCATCCTGCCATTGTTGAGCGGCGTTGTTGAATTTAACGATCATCCCGACTCTCGGGGCCCGCTTGCCCTCAACGTTAGTCGATGGCCCCAGTTGTCCGCCCGGGACGGTGAGGCCATTGATAGTGCAGGGAGTGTTGACGTCGAAATTGTTGCAGATCGCCTGCTCGATGACGGTGGTCGTCTGGTTGCCGGAATGGAAGCCCGCAACATAGACCGTCGACTTATCGGGGCTGACCGCCAACGCCCTCGGAGTGTCGGTGAAGAACGTCAGGATCCTGATGGGATTGCCGCCAACCGCCGTCCCCAGGGCCGCCGGATTGAAAACCCACACGTCGGCGCGTCCGACGCCGGCCGTGGTAAATTGCGGATCGCCCGCGCCGGGAACGGTCGAGATGGAGGCGTCAGTGCGATGCTGTCCGCGATGCGCCGTCGTAATGAACGCGCGGGACGGGTTCCCGGCGAACACGATGTCGCGCGGCTCATCGCCGACCAATAGCGTGGCGACGACGCGTGGCGTTCCATCCAAAGTCACTACACTCACGCTGTCCGATAAATGGTTGACGACCCATACCTCCGTATCGTTACGCGCCGCCACGGCCACCGGCTCCAAACCGACCGGAACGCGGGCCTCCAGCGTGAACCCTCCCGAAGCGAGATTGAAAATTTCCAGCGTGTTATTCGGCGTGTTCACGGCGAAGAGTCTCGACCCGCTCGGCGACAGCGTAACCGGTCGAACCTGCCCGCTTTCAAACTCTATAAATGGATCTCCTGGCGCCTGCTTGGCCGCAGTCGCCGGCGCCCGGTCGAACGCTATATATAGCGCCGCAGTGACGACCAACAACACGAGAACACTTCCCTTTATTGCCCGAAGCCGCTTTTTGTGCTTGTTCACGATTAACCTCCATAGTTGCTTAGTCCAGCCAGGTTGCTTGCTTTGAGCGGTTTGCGGATGGACGGTGGAACATTTTCACAAATGGTCCATCTACCATCTGCAACACGCCCTACTTGAGTCGATGTCGCTCAGCTTTGGAGAAAAACTTATGGATACAGTCTCGTAATCGTTATGATGAACTAGCGAATAGAATTTTATTCACTGCATAACACAGACAACTGACTACCGGCGTTTCGTTTAATGACTGGTTGAAAAGAAATATAAAGACCGCGGTTCGATAAGGTCGGGGAAGTTTGAGACGATGAGTTCGCGGTCCGCTCTGAAACTATGAATCCAGGTTTTACCTGAAAAGATTGAAGAGAAATTCCTTGATCTGTTCGCGCGAGTAGACTTCCTGATGCTGCAGCCAATAGCCGGCGATGTGCTGGGTCAATCCCACCATGGCCTGGGCAAGCAGTTCGGGATCGGTCTTTCTTATTTCTCCCTGCGCCATTCCTTCTTCAAGCAAAGGTCGCAGAGTCGAAGCGCATTGGTTACACGCCCAGATTGAAAGAGGCCCGACCGTGGTGTCCACATGACCGACATTGTGGTAGTAAAGGAAACCACGCTCGTGTTCCTTAACAAAATCCAGATAGGTGTCCAGCACCTGACCAAGAAGACGTTGCAGAACTGTTCCAGGCGCCTTCGAGGCTGCTTCCAGACGGCGTCTGAGTTCCCCGGCGCTTTCGATCACCAGGTTGATGAACAGATCGTCTTTACTTTCAAAGTATAGATAAAAAGTCCCAATCGAGAGTTTCGCCCGCTCGACTATCTCCTCGATCCGAAGCGAGGGAAATCCCTGCTCGTGAATCAATGTGTCCGCGGCTTCCAGCAACCTGCGCCGCACCTCCGGATTCGGAGTGCGAAGGCTACGGCGTCGACGCCCGGATTGTCGAACAGACTTGATCTTCTGCAATGGAGCTACTCTTTGTCAATGAATGTAATTCGATTCGTTAGGCCCGCAATATATTTCTTCGTCGTCAATAATGTCAAGAAAAAGAAACTCAAAATTCATGTCAAGGATAAAGAAATATAGAAAAAGATAGTCATTACTCTGCTAACTAAACCGCGACCGTGAGGGAGTGGCTTTTTAATAGGCCGGCCGCTTGCTTACGCGCGCGGTACTGATCCGGCGTTTTATCAGTAGTCATCAGCATCTGACAATTGTCTGCTATTTCCTGCGCCGGACAAATAACAGTCTTCAGGTAAACCCTGCGCTATCAATCTATAAAGCGGGCTTTAACACGAGGCCCGCCGCTTGCCATTGCATTGCCGAAGCCTCGAACAACATTCTGCGAGTCATTCTTGGAGGGTAAGCATGAAAGCTGGACATAAAGGCGCAATTGCGATCACATTCGCCCTGATTGCCCTGATCGCCACGCCACAGATCATATTCGCTCAGGCGGCGGACGCCCCGATCAGGGGTTCCTGGGATGGGATTAAAGCGATTCCCCCCGGAGATAGAGTGGAGGTAACACTCAGGAATGGACAGACGCTGAAAGGCAGGCTGGTCAGCGTGTCGGACACGGTCCTGACGATTGAGAAGGGAAAAAATACCATTGACGTAACTCGCGCGGACGCGCTCAAAGTCTATCGGGGGCGCCGGAAATCGACCACAAGAGCAACCCTGCTCGGATTGGGGATCGGCGCGGGCTCCGGAGCGGTGGCGGGCGTCATTACTGCGGGCGCCGTTGGAGGAGGTGAGGATAGCGGGTTATTTGTTCTCATTATGGGAGGAGCCGGCGCCATAGCCGGAACGCTTAGCGGGCTTCTTATCGGCATCAGCAGTAAAAAGCGGGAGTTGATCTACGAAACAAGGTGATAAGGCGAAAACGCGGAACACGCGGAAATGGCGGAACACGCGGAAAGGCGAATCTCTTGAATAACTTTCCGCGCTTTCCGTTAATTCAGCGTGTTCCGCGTTTTCGCGGCGACTGAATCTCTAAGCGGCGTCAATTTTCATTCGGCCTTCTTCTTCTCTGAATTGCGGGCGGCGCAGGAGGAATAGACATAGGTCTGAAGCCAAAGCCGGGGCCCTCCTCAACTGTGTAATCAGCGGGGACCTGAAAAAGCGACGGATCGGGTTCGCTGCGATCGATGTTGATCAGCTTGTAAGTGGTTTCGCCCATGCGCGGATCGCTGTTTTTGCTTAATACGACGGTTTGGAGTTCCGGCGAATACCATCGCTCGTTGACCGTCACGATCGGGCGCTCATTGCCGATCTTGCCGGCTTCGATGGTGACAGTAACGCGCTGGCCTTCGGCCAACACTCCTTCAATAACCTGATTGCCCAATTGTTCCGTATTGACCTGTCCTTCACCGGCCCAGGAGAAAACCCCATTTACCGTCTTCATCGGAACGCCCGGCGCGCCGGCGACAACGACACCGTTAGCGTCACGGCGAGTGACGGAAAGCCTGACGGTTGAGGAACTGGCGGATGTAGGCGCATTGACGATTTTAACAGAACCCGCGGTCCCGAAACCGGCTCCGCTGTAGCCGCTGGCGTCCGCCACGGCCGTCGCCCTCACTCCAAGCTCCTTAACTTTCTCATTCACTTCATCATTCATGACGAACGAAGGGGGCGGCGGCGCCATCATCTTGAACGCGGTCTTTGCATTCGAATTGAGGTTGTAATTGACGCTGGAGACAGGGTCATTGATGAAGATCATTGTAGGAGCCTCTCCCGAGACCGACCACATCCCTATCAGTTTCAGCGCCTGCTCGCGGCGCGTGCGGCCCTCGCTGTCGCGGAATATTTTGGACGAGGAGCTTTGAACGATCCGGTTGCCGTCGCCCAGCGTCTGGATCGTTTCGGTCACGGCCTCGGCCGAATACGGCGCTCCTTTGACCACCGCTCCGACGAAACTGAACTCACTCTGGATAAATGTGGCCTGATTGGCCGGCCCCGGGAGCGTGAAAGTGGTTTCCAGCGTCTGCGTGGCGCCGGGTTTCGGTTCCTGCTTTTTATCTTTGTCCTGCGCTACGACCGCTACGCTATTGATCGCCATCGAAAACGCGCAGAGCGTCGCCGCCAACAACTGTTTCTTCCTTCTCATAAGCTCCTCTCTTAGCGGTTAATAGACCAGCCGGATTGCGCGCGCCAGCCCGTCATTGCTGAGCAGCACGTCGGCCTTGATCGTTTCGTTCGCGCGTTCCTGATTGAATGGAATCCCCAGTGGGATGAGGTTGGAACGCGGCATCCTGACGCGGACGATCCGCCCGCTCTCCAGCGGGATCAGTTCGCCGCCCTGCATAATTGGGAAAAATTGCGTGACGAATTCACCTGGGGCGCCATCGCCGGAAGTATCGCCAGCCGGCCGGCGACCGGCGAGAG
>DASUFM010000395.1:0-5465 GCA_036274535.1 Blastocatellia bacterium | reverse complement strand
GTGCTGAGCGATTTCAACGCATGTCGAAAGACGCCGAAAATCGCGGACTGGCCGAACCGTTTAAGGGCGTCACGACTGACGGGAATATCGTTCCCGGCCTCTTCCCCGTCCGTTCGACAGGCGTTTCCACCGAACCGGTTCGCAAGGCCGCCGGACTGTTTCTGGCTTCCCTGGCCGAGGAGCAGCGCGCCGGAACAGTATTCGACATGGACGACCCCGAATGGCGCAAATGGATGAATCAGCATTTCTATGTCCGGCAGGGCGTGAGTTTCAAAGAGATGACCGAGAGGCAGCGCGAGGCTGCCTTCGGGTTGTTGCGCGCATCGCTCAGCGCCAAAGGGCTGAAACTCTCACGCGACATCATGCGGCTCAATCACACGCTGGGCGAGTTGAATAACGATAACTTCGAGGAATACGGAGAGTGGCTCTACTGGATCACAATTATGGGGACGCCCTCCGACAAGGAGCCATGGGGATGGCAGATCGACGGCCACCATTTGATCATCAACTATTTCGTACTCGGCGATCAGGTGGTCATGACGCCCACCTTCACAGGCTCCGAGCCAGTCGTCGCCCACTCCGGCAAATACAAAGGAACGGCGGTACTGCGGGACGAGCAGAACAAAGGCCTGGCGTTGATCAATGCGCTCGATGAAGCCCAGCGAAAGAATGCTATCATCCAGGTCTCAAAGACGGGCAATAACAATCTGAGTGAAGCCTTCAAGGACAACATCGTTCTGGATTACGCCGGAGTTCGCGCTTCGGAGCTCTCCCTGAAGCAGAAAGAACAGTTGCTCAACCTGATCCGGGAGTACGTCGGGAACATGCGTGACGGACACGCCAGGGTGAAGATGGACGAGGTCCGGCGGCATATCGCTGACACGCGCTTCGCATGGATCGGCGGGACGGGACCCGACGACGTTTTCTATTACCGCATCCAGAGCCCTGTGATCCTGATCGAATTCGATCACCAACTGCCGGTAGGCTTGCGCCGCCTCGCTTCCGACCCGCGGAAAGTGGATCGAGAACACATCCACACGGTCGTCAGGACTCCGAACGGCGGCGATTACGGCAAAGACCTGCTCCGCCAGCATTACCAGCAGCATCCGCACAACCAATGAGGAATAGAAACTTTTGAGTTGTGAATCGCGTCTCAACAAGTGGCGAGGAAACAAAATGAAAAGACGGAGTTTCACCGACAGAGCCTGCAGGATTCTGGCGCTCTGCGCAATCGGCGCGGCGTTTGTGTCGTATTATCGTAGCGCGGCCGCTTCGGATTCAGGCTTCTTCAAAGAGAAGGTCGCGCCGATTTTCGGGCGTAACTGTGTAATGTGCCACGGCGCGAGCGTGCAGCGTTCAGGGCTGGACCTGCGCAGCGAGGAGGCGACGCTGAAAGGCGGCGCGCGCGGTCCCGCCGTCGTTCCGGGCGAGGCTGAAAAGAGCCTGCTTTATCGGCTGATCGCGCATAAACAGGAGCCCGCGATGCCGATGGGAATGGACAAACTCGGCGACGCCGAGATCGAAGTGATCGCGCAATGGATCAACGGACTGAAGCCTAAAACCGTGGCGGCGGCTGAAACGATTCCCACGCGCCAGCCGGGATATTCGATCACCGAGAAAGACCGCCAGTTCTGGTCGTTCATCAAGCCGACCCGTCCCGCATTGCCGAAAGTTAAAAACCGCCGCTGGGCGCGGAATGAAATTGACCTGTTCGTTTTGAACAGGCTCGAGCGGAATGGCCTCAGGCCTAACCGCGCGGCCTCGCCCCGTGAGTTGCTGCGCAGGGTCTATTTCGACCTCACCGGTCTGCCGCCTTCGCCTGAAGAGACGGCGGAGTTTTTGAAAAATTATTCCGGGGGGGCCGAGGCCGCTTACGCGAAGGTCGTCGATCGTCTGCTCGCCAGCCCGCATTACGGCGAGCGGTGGGGACGGCACTGGCTGGACCTGGCGCGATACGCCGACAGCGGCGGATACGAATTCGACTACGACCGGCCGCACGCCTGGCGCTACCGCGATTACGTGATCAAATCATTCAACGAAGACAAGCCGTATAACCGCTTCATCATCGAACAACTCGCGGGCGACCAGATTGACGGAGCCGAGGCTAATCCCGAAGCCTTGATTCCGACCGGATTCGTCCGCAACGGCCCGACGGTCGACAACGCCGACAACGAAGAAACGCGGATGGACGAACTCGACGACATGGTCACGACTACTTCATCGGTTTTCCTCGGCCTGACCGTGGGTTGCGCGCGTTGTCACGACCACAAATACGATCCAATTCCGCAGCGCGATTATTACCGCATGCAGGCCGTCTTCTTCCCGTTCCGTAAAACCGAAGCCGTCATGGTTTCAAAAGAGGAAGAGGCGGCTCACAAGGCCCGCAATAAAGAGATCAATGAATTGATCAAGCCGTACAGGGAGAAAATCGCCGCGATCGAAAAGCCGGTCCGCGACAGGCTGCTCAATGAAAAGGTCGAATTCCACGTCCGGTTGGCCGAGTCGTCGAACGGCTTCGAGGGCAAGACCAAAGAGCAATATCGCGAAGAGACCGCTAAACGCTTTGCAAAAGACGTCAACCTGCAGGACGAAGAAATCGAAGCCCTGCTTTCTCCCGAAGATTTGAAGACGCGCAAAGAACTTCAAAACGAGATAAATAAAATCAACGGCGCGCGGCCGAAACTGCTGCCCGCAGCGATGGGCGTTACTGACAAAAGCGAGCCGGGCAAGGCCTACCTGCTGCTGCGCGGCGACTGGCGGAGCAAGGGCGAAGAGGTCCAACCTGGATTGCCGCAAGTCCTGGCGGGCGGCGCCGACCTGAACCCGAAAAATCGCCGCCGGCAATTGGCCGAATGGATCGCCAGCCCAGACAACCCGCTGACCGCACGTGTGGCCGCCAACCGCATCTGGCAATATCATTTCGGAAAAGGCATTGTGAAAACGCCCAGCGATTTCGGCGCCACGGGCGATCGTCCGAGCCATCCCGAATTGTTGGACTGGCTGGCGACCGAATTTGTGAAGCGCGGTTGGAGTTGGAAGGCGATGCATCGTTTGATCCTGCTCTCTAACGCCTATCGGCAATCTAGCGGCTTCAATGAGCAGGCCGCGGCCATTGACCCGGAGAACCGGCTGCTGTGGAGAATGAACCCGCGCCGCCTCGAAGCCGAACCGCTGCGCGATAGCATTCTTGCGGTCAGCGGCAAGTTGAACCCCGAGATGTTCGGTCCCGGCATATATCCGCGCATCGATCCTGACGTGATCAACACCGGCTCCCGCCCGCGATGGCCGCTCAACGCCAGGGACGATCAAAGCACGTGGCGGCGCAGCGTTTACATCTTCGTTAAACGCTCGGTCATACTGCCCCTGATCGAAGTCTTCGATTGCCCGGCGACCGTCGTCTCCGGGCCGTCGCGCGCCGTTTCAACCGTCTCGCCTCAGGCGCTGGCTCTGATGAATAACGAATTCGTGCTGCAGCAGGCGAGGTTTTTCGCCGAGCGCGCGGCGAAAGAGGCGGGCGCGGATAAACGCGCTCAGGTCATACGCGCGTTCGAGATCGCGTTGAACCGCCGGCCGAACGCAAAGGAGATCGAATGGTCACTGTCGTTCCTGAAATCGCAGGCCGAAGGATATGCGCGGCGCAAGGACGAAGAGCCTGAAATTTCAGCCTTGCGCGATTTTTGCCATGCGATCATCAATCTGAATGAGTTCATTTATATAGACTAAAGAGAGAACGCGGAACACGCAGGAAGGATCTGAAGAGCGTAATGAAAATTTGATTTTTTCCGCATGTTCCGTTTATTCCGCGTGTTCCGCGTTCTTTCTGTTCTTTCGCCGTCAAACATCTGGAGGGATTGATTATGCCGAATGCCAAAAAGAAACTGCCGATACTCCAACCGGGAAAAATGACGCGCCGCGAGTTGATCTTTCAGGCCGGCGCGGGATTTTCCGGCCTGGCGCTCACGGCGCTGCTCGACCGGGACAATCTGCTGGCGGCCGAACCGCAGCGTAAGCGCGCCAACCCGCTCGCGGTCAAACCGCCGATGTTCCCGGCCAGGGCCAAATCGGTGATCTTCCTTTTTATGTACGGCGGCGTGAGCCATGTGGACACCTTCGATCCCAAACCCGATCTGACGCGGCATCACGGCAAGCCGATGAACAAAGGGAAAGTCGACGTCTTCTTCGGCAACCCCGGCAACCTGATGGCCTCGCCGTACAAGTTCAAAAAACACGGCCAGTGCGGGACCGAGGTGTCGGAGCTTTACCCGCACATCGCGACCAAGGTGGACGACCTGTGTATGCTGCGTTCGCTCCACACCACCAGCAACAATCATTCGCCCGCTATTTTCCAGATGAACAGCGGCAACATGCGCCCGGGCAATCCTTCGCTGGGATCGTGGATAACTTACGGGCTCGGAAGCGAGAACGAAAATCTGCCTGCCTACATCGTAATGTACGACTGGCGCGGAGGCCCGATCGGAGGCGCGCCGAACTGGGCGTCGGGTTTCATGCCCGCGGCGTTCCAGGGCACTCCGTTTCGCTCCGGCGCCGTGCCGATAGTCGATCTGAACCCGCCGAAATGGGTTGACCCGCATCTGCAGCGGGCCGAGGTCGATTTCATTCATAAAATGAATCAGGATCATGAGGAACGCCACGCGGGCAATAGCGACCTCGACGCGCGCATCGCGTCGTACGAACTCGCCTTTCAGATGCAGACGAGCGCTCCCGAAGCCGTGGACATCTCGAAAGAGTCCGAGGCCACGAAAAAGCTTTATGGAATCGGCGAAAAGACTACGGATTATTTCGGCCGCCAGTGCCTGATCGCGCGGCGGCTGGTCGAACGCGGCGTGCGATTCATACAGCTTTACAGCGGCGGGGGCCACCAGCAGGAGTCCTGGGACGCGCATTACGGACTGCACGAAAACCACAGCCTGCATTGCGCCGAAACCGACAAACCGATGGCCGGCCTGCTCGAGGACCTGAAATCGCGCGGCCTGCTCGATTCTACGCTGGTCGTCTGGGGCGGAGAGTTCGGCCGCATGCCGATCTCGCAATCCGGCATTGGGCGCGACCATAACCCGCTCGGATTCACGATGTGGCTGGCCGGCGGAGGCGTAAAAGGCGGGCAGGTCATCGGCGCGACGGACGAATACGGCTACAAGGCCGAAGTCGAGCCGTACTCGGTTCATGACCTGCACGCGACTATCCTGCAGGCGATGGGATTGGATCACAGAAAGCTGACCTATTATTATGGCGGCCGCGATCAGCGCCTGACCAATTTCGGAGGCGACCCGATTCTGAAAGTATTTGCGTGAGATGAAAACGCGGCAGAGTACCGCGCGTAAGCAAGCGGCCCTCTTATAAGCCAACCGCTTGCTTACGCGCGCGGTACTGTACCCCTATCTGTAGTGTTTGCATGACCGGACCAGCGATGCGCCATGCGATACAGTACCGCGCGCGTAAGCAAG
>DASUFM010000394.1:0-2917 GCA_036274535.1 Blastocatellia bacterium | reverse complement strand
AAGCGCTCCCACGCTTGCGCAGTTAGAGCTGTTAATTGATACTAGACGGATAACGCAACTAGAGTTCTGTATTTTATGCCTGGTAAAGAACGCCTTATTCCCATTTTCATCGTTGTTTTCGTTGATATTCTCGGCTTCAGCCTCATTCTGCCTTTATTGCCGTTTTATGCCCGCGAGCTCAACGCTGCGGACACTCTGGTCGGTCCGCTGATAGCGTCTTATTCGCTCTGTCAATTCATCGCGGCGCCGATCCTGGGGAATCTGAGCGACACTTATGGACGAAGACCGATTCTGCTGTACAGCCAGTTCGGGTCGTTTCTGGGCTTTATCCTGCTCGGACTGGCCATGCATCTGCCGCATCCGCTGGCGTGGCTCTTCGCGGGCAGGATGATTGACGGGCTCTCCGGGGGCAATCTGACGGTAGCGCAGGCTTATATCAGCGACATCACTGAACAACGGGAACGCGCCAAGATTTTCGGGATGATAATCGGCGTTTCTTTCGGACTGGGATTCACCATCGGCCCCGGCCTGGGCGGGATCATCTCGTCCCGCTTCGGTTATGACATTACGGCCTACCTCGCGGCCTTCTTTTCGCTGTCCAGCATCATCGCGACGTCGCTTCTGTTGCGGGAGACACAGCGCCAGAGCGATGAACCGCGATTGCGCGGGCTGGCCATGTACACGCGGGTCGTGGACTATTTGCGCATCGTCGATTTGAGGCCGCTGCTGGCGGTCTTTTTCTTCATGTCATTGCCGTTCACGATTTACACGACGATGTTTCCGCTCTTCGCCAAAAATCAGCTCGGCTTCGACGTCATGCATGCCGGATATTTTCTGGCGCTGGTCGGCTTGCTCGGCGTCATCTGGCAGGGCGGCTTAATCGGGCCGATCGTCAAACGCTTCGGCGAATACAAGTCGCTCATGGTCGGGCTGGTCGCCAGCGCGGCCGGGTTGTATTACATCACGGCCGTTGACGTCTGGTGGAAACTGATCTTCGTGGCGATCCTCTTCTCGTTCGGGCACAGCGTCTCGCGCCCTTCGCTGACCAGCCTGATCGCGCAGGCCGCGCCGCCTGACAGGCGCGGCGGCGTCTTCGGCGCGATGACCTCGATCGAAAGCATGAGCCGCATCATCGGCCCTCTGCTCGGCGGATGGATCATCACCACACAACCGAAATGGGTGGGATGGGTCGGCGGCGCGCTCTTCACAGTGGCGGCGCTGATCGGCGCGGCAATCCGGTCGGGCGAGGCGCGATTGGCCAGAGCCGTTAATAGTGAATAGGACAGATAGGACAGATAGGACAGATAGGACAGATAGGGTGTATAAAATCTTATCTGTCTTATCTGTCCTATCCAGATATAATTAAACCATATGGCAATAATCAATCGCAGAAATTCCGTCGCCGTCAATGTAGGCGGCGTGCATGTCGGTGGATCGAACGCCGTCGTGGTGCAATCAATGACCAACACCGATACAGCCGACGCGTTGGCCACCGCGCGACAGATTATCGAATTGGCCCAGGCGGGGTCGGAGCTCGTTCGCGTTACGGTCAACAACAAAGAAGCCGCCGCCGCCGTGCCGGAAATCGTGTCGCGCGTGCGCGACGCCGGCCACAAAACGCCGGTCATAGGCGATTTCCATTACAACGGCCATATTTTATTGAGCGAGTTCAAAGAGTGCGCGCGGGCGCTGGCCAAATACCGCATCAATCCCGGCAACGTCGGCGCGGGGCGCCATCACGACGACAACTTCAAGCGGATGATCGACGTGGCGATCGAAAACGACAAGCCTGTGCGCATCGGCGTCAACTGGGGTTCGCTGGACCAGGCGCTGCTCGCGCGGCTGATGGACGAAAACGCCAAATTGCCGGCCCCGCTCGACGCCAAAGACGTGATGAGGGAGGCCATCGTGCGAAGCGCGATCGAATCAGGAAACCTGGCCGAGAGTTATGGGCTCGCGCGCGATCACATCATCCTCAGCGCGAAGTGTTCCGACGTCCAGGACCTGATCGATGTTTATCGCGATATGGCGCGGCGCGGCGATTACGCGCTGCACCTCGGATTGACCGAAGCGGGAATGGGGTCGAAAGGCGTCGTGGCGAGTTCGGCGGCGTTGTCCGTCTTATTGCAGGAAGGCATCGGCGACACGATCCGCGTCTCGCTGACTCCCGCGCCGAACGGCGACCGCAGCGAAGAGGTGATCGTCGCCCAACAGATTCTGCAATCGCTCGGCATCCGGAGTTTCACCCCGCAAGTCACGGCCTGCCCGGGCTGCGGCCGCACTACCAGCACGCTCTTCCAGGAAATGGCTGACGACATAGGCAAATACCTTCGCGCTCAAATGCCCATCTGGCGAGGGCGATTCAAAGGCGTAGAGGAAATGAAGGTCGCGGTCATGGGCTGTGTGGTCAACGGTCCGGGCGAATCGAAACATGCCAATATCGGAATCAGCCTGCCCGGAACCGGCGAAGAGCCTCGCGCTCCCGTCTTCGTCGACGGCAAACTGAAAACCACGCTCAAGGGCGCGAACATTGTCCCGGATTTCATCGAAATACTGAACAATTACGTCACGACGAAGTTCGGCGCATGAATACCACGCTCCCCGTACTGTAAAGTCATAGAATCCCGGCGCGCTTCAGGCCTTTCACCAGATCGTAGCTGAAGAGAATTTCGAAGATTCGCCGCGCAACAGACCGAGCCCGCCGTATTGAATTTCAAGGCCGGTGAGCGGCTTCACTGAAACGTAAAGCTGCTTGAGGTAATGATTGGTCATCGCATTCCCCGTGCCCGCCCCGGTGTTGTTCCACGACCCGATGAATTGATTGCCCGACCCCACGGCGGCGTTGACGCTGTAACGCCCCGCGGCGTCGAATTTGAAGCGCCCTCTGAAGACATCCTGGTACTGTATCTGATTATTC
>DASUFM010000393.1:0-3949 GCA_036274535.1 Blastocatellia bacterium | reverse complement strand
AAAATTCTCGCCTCTTGCATAACTACTATTATTAAGACTCATACTCACAGTTATTAATCAGTCCAGGAAGGCAGCCAAGACACACGTCGGGAAGGTTATATGAAGAGTATATGATGGGGTCGTCCTGTTGACGAAAACATAATCCAACAGACATTGAAGAATATCAAGAGGCTTCGGTCCCAAATGTCTCACTTACCAGTGTTTATTATTAGCGATATGGATTTCATAGTCGTCTGTCTACCGCTTCGTCGCGCCATGAAAAATTTCAACCATCTCTCCGGCTCCCAGCTTTACCGGCTGAAAGTTCAACTTCAACGACGGGCCCGGCTGGTAATTGTCGTCGAGGACGAAAACTTTATTCGCCGAGCGCAAGTCGCATGAAGCGGAGGGAACCTTGCTCAACTCCTCCTTGTTTCTGGGATCGCCTTTCACATCGCAGCGCGCGACGATGTGTTCGATCTCTTCCAACCGCGCGCGCCTGGGCAGGAGCGCCGTCGTGCGGAAAATACCGCTGCGTTCGATCCTGTAATTGGCGATGCCCCAATCGGACGCATGCCAGACCGGGTCGCCTTTGAGCTTGACGGCGACGCTCAGCGTAGCCCCGGTTTGATTCGAACTGATGTCGAAATAAACAAAATTGCGCAGGTCTTTGATCAATGGTCCGGGTTTTCGCTCATCGGTGATCTTCTCTTCGCGGATCATCTCGTCGGCCATCACGCTGTACGTCCATGGATGGCGATCCATCATTTCTTCGCGCGAGGCCGTCCTGGCGTCGAAAGGAAAAGGGCGTGGCGCGAATCGCATCACGGCCTGGCCCTGATCCGAAAAATTGTTGTTGACGGTGACGTCGAACATCAGCGGGTGATCGGCTTCGAGTTTGCCCGCGAATTGCGTGTCTTTGTGATTGGCGCCCTGGAAGATCGTTTTTGCTTCTCCATCGCCCCCGATACGGGTTTCGCAGACCCATTCGATGTCTGTCGTGCGCCCCCATCGGGCCATCAACGCGGTCGTCTGAGTGCCGCCGTCTTCGTTGCTGAAGATGACGGTGTAAGTCAGACGGTCGGAGGAGCCGGCGCGCTCGGATTCGTAATACGCCAGCAGCGGAGTGTCGCTGAATTTGCCGATGGCGTCGGGGCGGCCGTAATAGATCGGCGCGTGCGCAATGGCCTGAAATTCAGGATGCTTGCGATCAATCGTGACGATCTTCGCTTCGCCGATTTTGGCGCTCGTCGCCTTCGCCGCCGACTCTTTGCGGTTGAATTCGACGCGCAGGCTGTGCTCGCCAGGCCCGACGCGGCCGAGCATCAGTTGATAAGTGAAGTCCCGCGCGCCGGCGAAGAGGATCACATCCTGTTGATACTTTCCGTCAACGTAGATCGTGACGACGGCCGCTTCGGCGCCTCGCTCGCGCCACGAAGTCCCCGTCGCGGAAGCGGTCAAATCCAACAGGGCTTCAGACTCGGCGGTCGCGCTGAATTTCTTTTCAAGCAGGGTTTGAGCTGAAATGGCGCCCGGCGCCATCAACAGAAAGCCCGCCGCCAGCAGGAAGACGTAGAGAGCAGAATGTTTCATTAACAGGTTTTCTCCGGTTGTTTGATGATGGACCACGAGAACACAAAATGACAAAAAACGCGCGAAGAGGCAACAGGCGCGGCGCGGGACAAATGGAAGGATTTTCGCTACGATGATTTTCTGCGGCTCAGAAAAGAATTTGGCGCAACTTGGATTTTGATTTTGCCTTTAATCCCCCTGTTCGCCGGCGGCGAACAACTCACTTCGCCCGAAACGGATAGACAAACTGCGGTAAAAAACCTTTCGGATAATTCGGCATGTTCACGCCGTATTCTTCCGGGAATTTGTCGCCCGGCAGATAAAACGTCCCGAACATCCGATCGATAAACGAAAAGAACACCGCGTAATTTTTGTTGTAGGCCGCAGGATCGGAAGTGTGATGCCAGTGGTGAAATTGCGGGGTTGAAAAAATATGTTTGAGGAAGCCGAATTTCCAGTTCACGTTGGCATGAATGAATACCGCGTGAAATGAAATCACGACAATGTACACGGCGAACACCGAAGGACTGACGCCCAGTAAATACACTGGCAAAAACGAAGCCGCGCGCGTGGCGAATATATCTATAAAATGCGTGCGCGATCCGGCCAGCCAATCCATTGCCACCGTCGAATGATGAATCGAATGAAACATCCATAGCCGCCCTGTTTCATGAAATAACCGATGGGCCCAATATTGCGCCAGGTCGGTGCAAAAGAGCGCCAGGAAAAACTGGACGATGAATGGCAATGCCCGTATTTTGGCCTGAAAAGCCTGGATGCCCAGGTCGCCGAACAAAATGGTTGCGGGAGCCTGCGCGATGACTCCGAAGATCTGCACGAACAAATGGCTGATGGCGAAGTAGGTGAAATCCGTCTTCCATTCCAAGTGCAGCGTTTTCTGCCCCGCTTTCTGCGGGAATAGCGCCTCAATAGGAATGAAAATCACCGCCAACAGGATGATATCCAGCACGAGCCAGTCCAGGCCTATCGGGAAAGCCGTTTCGTGAACGTCTCCCGCCTGCGCATTCCATCCGCCGAGCAGGATCGCCGCGGTGGAAAATAGAATCCCGGTCAACGCCAGCTTCTTTTGCCTGCTCAGCAAAAAACTCACCAGGGCGAGCAGAAACGACGCGATCAGCAGAATCATCAGAATAATTCTGAGCAGAGGGATGGGGTAAGCTTTGCGTAAATCGGGCGTGGTCAGATATGACGGAAATAAGAAGCACAGCACGGCAATGAAGGACGCGACGCCAAAAAAGATCGAGAGAAAGCCACTGATTCTTCCTTTCCCGAACGAATTGGCGAAATCTTCTTTGATTGGCATAGATCACTCTTTTACCACTTGATCTTCGGCGGGAAGAACTCGGCGACCAGGTCTTCGTAATAGGGTTTCAGTTCGGCCAGATTCGGCTCCACCTCACATTTGGAGTAAAGGTCGTATGGATTGAAAGCGCGCGCCCAGCGCAACGCTTCCTGATCCCGCTCATTCAGCAGATGGGCGTAGGCGCCCTCGCGGTGAATCGGGTAGCAGGAATGATAGCGGATCATCCACAGAGCTTCCTGCGGCAGATAATCTTTTGTCACCAGATAGAGATATTCATCGTGCCCCCATGACAGATGCAGGTTGTCGAGTCCGCATCCTTCCTCATAAATTCCATTCGGGGTTTGCAGCGCCGAGTTGCCGTAATCGGGGTTCTCTTTGAAGAGCTCGGAATAAACGACCTTGTCCGAATAGGCGCAGCCTACCGGGAACGTGTCGCCGACCACCGCCCATTGCGGTTCGCCGAAGAGGCAGAGCGCTTTGCCCAGATCATGGATGAAGCCGGCCAGCACAAACCATCGCGGATGGCCGTCCTGGCGTATGGCTTCGGCGGTCTGCAGCGCGTGAATTATCTGCGGCAGCGCCAGGTCCGGGTCGCTGTCGTCAACCAGGTTGTTCAAAAAATCCATCGCCTCCCAGATACTCATCTCGGCCTTGTCGAGCCTGCCGTATTCGGCCTTTTTGGCGAGGACGAAATCGAGCGTCTGGTTGGCGTGATTGAGGCTGTACAACTCCCTGACCGATGCGCGAGATTCGGCCTCGTAGTCGCGGAATCCCTCCGCGTTTTTGACCCCGTCGAGGAATGGAGAAGGATTGGCTGCTTCAATGATGCTTTGCGAATGAAGCGATTGGGACATTTAAGACTCCTTTTGTTCATTAATGATAAATGCAACCGCCGAGCGGCTTGTGATTTGGCGACGCCGAGATGATAGGCAATTTGAGAGGCTGTGAAAAGCAGGAAAGAACGCGGAACATACAGAAAAAACAGAACACGCGGAAAGATGTCGAAAATTTGCGCCGTCCTTCCGCGTCTTTCGATATTTCCGCGTGTTCCGCGTTCTCTATTTTAATTGGTTT
>DASUFM010000392.1:0-8334 GCA_036274535.1 Blastocatellia bacterium | reverse complement strand
ACCAGCGGCAGGATCGCGGCGGTAGGGCGTGAAGCGAAGAGACTGGCCCGCCGCCAGCCACGCGAGATTCGCATCGTGCGCCCCATCAAGGATGGAGTGATCGCGGATTGCGAGGCCGCCAGCCAGATGCTTTCTCAATTCATTAACCTCGCTCGCGGGCGCCATGCCATGGTCGGTCCGGCGCTGCTGATTTGCGCTCCGACCGACGCCACGCCGCTTGAACAGAGAGCCTATGAAGACACCGCTCTGCTGGCCGGCGCGGGAAGAGTGAGGCTGGTTGAAGGGCCTTACGCCGCGGCTCTGGGCGCCGATCTGGACCCTCGCGCGCCGCGAGCTTGCATGATCGTGGACATCGGCGCGGCCACGACTGACATCGCGGTCATCAGCGGAGGCGGCATTCTCTACGCCTCCACGCGCCGCATCGGAGGAGGCGAGATTGATCGCGCCATCGTGCGTTATCTGCAGTTGGAGCGGACGCTGGAAGTCGGCGCCGACGCCGCCGAAGACGTAAAGATCGAAATGGGAGCTGGCAACGGGACTCACAACAGGCGGGGCCACAATCGGGCGCTGACCGTGCGAGGTCGCAACCTGAAGACCGGACTGCCGGAAGAAATCGCCGTGGGACGTGAAGAGATCGATCTGCTGATGCAGCCCGCGCTGCGCCACATCAAGCGGCACATACGCCTGGCGCTTGAAGAGATTCCCGCGGAAGCTTCCGTTGATCTGCTCGATTCAGGAATCCTGCTGAGCGGCGGACTGGCGCAACTGGACGGCCTGGCCGAAGAATTCACAGAGGAGTTCGGCGTGCGCGTGCGAGTGGCGCCTGAGCCGACGGTGGCGGCGGCGCTGGGCGCAGGCCTCATCCTCGAACGAGCCCTCCCCAAATCGATCCGCGAAGCGGTGAGAGAAGAGGAAACCATGCGGATCGACTACGCCACCTGATCAGTTCATCGCGATTCGTAGCGCAGCGCATAGTCCATGACGCGCTGGCATGCTTTCAATTCGACTTCAGCCTTTGCCGCCCTGGCTTCGCGTAGCAGTTTCGCGCGGTTCTCCGCGCTCCACGGAGTCGGGCGCGGCGGCGCTACCGCAATGCGGCCTTTCTCTATTGAGAATCAGGTAAGTTGGTTTACAAACTTCGAGCCGAGGATGAACAACGATTGGCGCGGACCTTTTTCACCGCGGAGGCGCGGAGTGCGCAGAGCCTGCGCAGAGTGACTCCGCGCTCCCTCTGCGTTCTCCGCGCCTCCGCGGTGAATGGAATGGCATTGTCAATCAACCCGATTTGTAAACTTTCTTTTCTGAACCTCAATAAATCAGACCACACAAGATTGGCACCCCGATTCAGTACCGCGACCGGTAGGGAGCGTTATCCAGGCCCTTCTATACCTTCGAGAGTCTCGTCCTTTGTCAGCGTGGCTGGCTTGCCGGCCGCCATCACCCGATCCTCGCTAGGCGCGAAGTAAGCCGGCGCGAGCGGAACCAGGTAATATTGCCCCTCCGGCAGATTGTTCATTTGAAAGCGGCCTTCTTTGTCCGTGGTCGCCCGCGCAATGGGCGCAGGCGCCGGCGAATTCGAAGACGCTCGCTGCAGCGCGACGACGACGCCGGAAGCCGCCTCGTTTTCAATGGTGACGCGGCCCGTGATGGCGCAGGTCGCTTCCTGTGAAGCGGCGGGCGACTGGCGGGCGAGTATGACAGGCGCCGCGCCGAGCAGGATGGCGACGCTGACGGCAATGGGCGTGAAGATTCGCATGTGCGTTCTCCTGTTCCCAAACGATTTCGATCTGTGTTATTTAGATATGCTATTCCGCCTGATGGCGGCAAATCCTAACAGAATTTATGTGAGTATGATAGACCTTCGCAGTGACACAGTCACAAAACCTACTCCAGCGATGCGCCGCGCCATGGCCGAGGCCGAAGTCGGCGACGACGTTTACTTCGAAGACCCTACAGTCAACCGGTTGCAGGAACGCGCCGCCGAGATCGTAGGGAAAGAGGCCGCGCTGTTTGTGCCTTCGGGCACGATGGGCAACCAGATTTGCGTCAAGCTGAACTCGCGCCCCGGAACCGAAGCCGTGGTCGAAGCTCGCAGCCACATTTTCAACTACGAGATGGGCGGGGCGGCGGCTCTTTCCGGCGTCACGCTTCGCCCGGTCGTGGGCGATAACGGCGTGTTGAGCTGGGATTCGATCAGCGGCGCGATACATCACAACGCGGCTTATTACGTCACCCCGACCTCGTTCATCGCGCTCGAAAATTCGCACAACATGGCCGGTGGTTCGGTAACGCCGCTCAACGTCTGCCGCGAGATTTGCGAAAACGCCCATGCCATGGGGCTGCGAGCCCATCTGGACGGCGCGCGAATCTTCAACGCCGCGATCGCTCTCGACACAACGGTCGCCGAGGTGGCGCGTCCCTTCGATTCGGTGATGTTCTGTTTGTCAAAAGGCCTGGGCGCTCCCGTCGGCTCGGTGATCGCAGGTTCGAAGGACTTCATCAAAGAAGCGATCGGCGTTCGCAAGATATTCGGCGGCGGAATGCGGCAGGTAGGCGTGCTGGCGGCCGCCGGACTGATCGCGCTCGAAGATTCGCCACGGGCCCTGGTCGAAGATCACGCGAACGCGCGGCGCCTGGCCGAAGGACTGGCAGAATTGAGCGGCGTGAATATCGATCCGGAACGCGTGCAGACCAACATCGTAATCTTCGACATTGCAGCGACGGGAATGACAACCTCGCAACTGAGCGCCGAATTGAAATCGCGCGGCGTGCTGGCCAACGGCGTCAACGCGCGCGAAATGCGAATGGTCACCCACTATGACGTGAACAGCGAACAGATCGATAGGACCATTCAAATTGTCCGGGATATTTTATGAATAGGACAAATAAGACAGATAAGACAGATATATCCTATCTGTCCTGTTTGTCCTATTGGAGCGAATATTGTCTGAAAGAGGATTGATAATCGCAATCGACGGTCCCGCCGGCGCTGGCAAAAGCACGGTCGCGCGAGCCGTCGCCAGGCATCTCGGATATCTTTTCATCAACACCGGCGCGATGTATCGCGCGGTGGCGTGGAAGGCTTTACGGGAAGGAATACCGCTTGATGACGCCAGCGCGGTCGGGAAACTCGCCGGCGAGTCGTTGATCGAATTGACGGGCGGCGTCGATTCGATGCGCGTGTTGATTGACGGCCGCGACGTCACCGGCGAGATCGCCACGCCGAAGATCGGGGTTGCGGCCTCGGCCGTTTCAACCATTCCCGCCGTGCGCCGCGCGATGGTCGCCCGCCAACAACGGATGGGCCGCGAGGGAGGCGTGGTGATGGAGGGACGCGACATCGGGACGCAGGTCTTCCCGGACGCCGAAGTCAAAATTTACCTCGACGCCTCGCCGGAGGCCCGCGCGCAAAGACGGTATGACGAAGACCTCGCCCGAGGCGTCGCCGTCGCCTCGCTCGAAGAGATGAAGGAACAGATCGAACTGCGCGACCACAGCGACAAAACGCGCGCCGATTCGCCGCTCACCCAAGCCGAAGACGCCGTCTACATTGATTCGTCGTCGATGATGGTCGATGAAGTCGTCGACCGAATTGTGGAAATCGCTGAGCTGCGCAAAAAGGATTTCGGCCACGAATGAGAGCAATTCGTGAATATTCGCGTTCATTCGTGGCCGAAATCCTTATCTTCCCGCGCCGGGAATACTCCATCCATAGCCGTCAGGCTTGGATGGAGATGAGAGGCGCTACTCGCTACGGGGGCTCTTCGATGTACTTACGCAGTATTTCGATAGTCGCCCCGCCTGTACTGATCAAGCAGTAGGAGCGATGCCAGAATACGGGCTTCCGGTAGATTCGGTTCAAATGCCTGCTGAAATCCCTGCGGATCAGCCTTGAAGAGACCGTCTTTAAGTTGTTGACCAGCTTGCTCGGTTGAACCGTGGGGTTCGTCCGAAATAGCAGATGGACATGATCGGCTTCGCCGTTGAACTCGATCAGTTCGCAATGCCACTTCTCAAGCGTTTCCTGAAAGATCACGCGCAGCCGTTCGAGCATCTCCTTCGTAATCGCCTTGCGGCGGTATTTAGTCACCAGAACCAAGTGGAAATGAAGCGTAAAAACACAATGATGCAACGCTTGTAATTGTTGTATTGCCATAGGAACTAAAGTATAATACAGCCCGTGAAGGCGTACAAATACAAGCTCAGGACCAATGCTAAATTCGTGGCCGGATGCTCGGCCACTTTGAATCTTTGCCGCGAGCTTTACAATGCGGCGCTGCAAGAACGGCGCGACGCTTATCAAATCAACGGCCTTTCGATTAACTATCACGCCCAGGCCGTCCAGCTTCCACAAATCAAACGAGCCCGTGAGGACGTGGGCGAAGTTCACAGCCAGGTTCTTCAAGACGCCCTGCGCCGGGTTAAGAAGGCCTTTGACAGCTTCTTCAGGCGTTGTCGGAACGGAGAGACGCCGGGCTATCCGAGATTCAAGCCTGCCTCCAGATACGATTCCTTCACCTACCCGCAGAGCGGCTTTCGGCTCGAAGGCGACAAGATTCATCTCTCCAAGATCGGTTCGTGTCGTGTCCGTCTTTCCCGTCCAATCGAAGGGACGATCAAGACCTGCACGATCAAGCGGGAGGCGGATGGCTGGTATGTAATCTTTGCGGTCGAAGAGAACCAATGCCGATTCTTTCCTAAGACCGGAAACGCCGTTGGGATCGATGTCGGGATTGAGAACTTCGCCACGCTCTCGACGGGCGAGGTAGTTGAGAATCCTGAATTTCTGCGTGAGTCCGAAGGGGAGTTGAAGACCGCTCAGCGCAAAGTCTGCCGGCGCAAGAAGGGATCGAGGCGACGAAGAAAAGCAGCCAATCTGCTGGCGAAGAAGCATCAGAAGATAGCTCGCCAACGCGAGGACTTTCATCACAAGACAGCGCTCAATATCGTGCGAGAGTTCGATGCGATTGCCGTCGAAGATTTGAACGTGCGAGGGATGGTCAGGAATCATCATCTCGCCAAGAGCATCAGTGACGCGGGATGGAGCCAGTTCGTCTTGATCCTTACGAGCAAGGCTGAAAGCGCCGGCCGAGAGGTAATCAAGGTGAATCCGTCCTACACGTCGCAGGATTGCTCGGGCTGCGGCCATCGGAACAAGATCGGGCTTGCGACGCGCATCTATCGCTGCGCGCGCTGCGGCCTGGTCATACACCGTGACCGCAACGGCGCAATAAACGTTAAAGGCCGGGCGGGCCTTTCGGGGATGGTTCCCGTTGGGGAATCGCGCGAACCGAGAATCTCCACCTATAACGCCTCTTTGGGCGTTTAGGTGGAGAGCGTCAAGACAGCGAATCCGGCAAGATTGTAGGCGTCTTTAAACCACGGGGATGGCCCTTTGTCACTACGCCCATCAATACGGCGCCCTTCCAGGATCTAATTGGCGCGGTTCCTCGCGGAAATGATGGTTGGAGAACCAACCTCCCTGAGTTGCTTGCGCGCTGGCGGATGTCGGTCGTCTCGCTGAATTCTCTTGCTCTGTCTCCTGACGGCGGGACTCTGGCGATCGGAAACGTCGACGGCAAAATCCGTTTAATCACGTTAAAGTAACTTCCGCTTTGCGCAAGCGTCATTCAAGCGCGCTCCAGGTCAGATAGCATCGCTCTGGCTGTTCTCTGATCCGTCGTATCGCCGCCTTCTATAAACCAGCTACAGATTTCCGAGAGCATTTGCCGCGCCTCCTCTTTCCTTCCCTGATTTTGAAGAAAGCGGCTCAAACTGATCACGGCTCGGAGTTCGATCGATTTCGCCTGTCGAATCCGAGCGCTTTCGACGGCCTGACGGAGATAATCTTCCGCCGACTCCGGCCACTCCTGCTGGCCGGCGATCAGCAACTCGCCTTTGACTCGACAAATATCCGAATGAGCGAAGAGCTCGGAGGTGCTGTTTACGAGAGCCAGGGAGTTGTCAATCACGGCGCCGCCTTCATCGAACCGCCCTACCTGCGCGAGCGCATCGGCGAGCAGAGAGAGGAAATAGGGCCGTCCCACCTCCGCTCCTGTCGCGCTTTCGGCCGCCAATCCCTCGCGCAATATCCGGAGCCCTTCATCTCTTTGCCCCTGTTTGAAGACCGCGTAGCCATAGTAAATGGTCGTCATCGCCAGCCAATACGAAAAGCCGTATTGCCGGGAGAGGCCGATCGCTTCCTTCGCCGACTCGGCGCTGGCGCTCCAATCTCCGCGAATCAAAAGCAGAAGCGCCTCGTAAGCAAGGGAACGGGCGATGTTAAAAGGGTGGGCAAGGCGCCGGGCCAGGGCGACTGCTTTGCGACTCCTGTCCAGCGCCTGATCAGGATAGCCGAGCGCCCATAACGCCAGGCTCGAAACAGACAGGCAACCGATGGTCGCGTTTTGCTCGTAAGGCGTGGTTTGATCGATACGGATGTCGAGAGCGATCGCCTGTTCCGCGCATTCGCGCGAAGCGGCGAATTCTCCCAAAAAGAAGAGCGTGAAGCTGAGCGAAAAGAGCGCCTCCAGACGGATAGAGGTATTCTGCTGGTCTTCGGCTAGACGCAGCAATTGCTCGCCCAACCTGCGCGATTCATCCAATTTCGGCCGCGTGCTGTAAAACAAACTCAATCCACGCAAGACCGGAACGATGTGGGGCGACGCCTCGGTCCTCAGACACAACTCCCGCGCCCGCGTGAAAGCTCTTTCCACATCCGGAGAGGCGTAGCCTTTAACCGCGATCAGAGACATTCCGAGGATGATCTGCAATCTCATCTCCTGATTCGTCTGTTCGGGTGAATCCGGCAGGCTTTTGAGCGAATCAAGGCCACGGCGGGAAAGTTCGATCGCTTCCTGATAGGCAAATACATTCGCGGCGTTCTCCGCGGCGAGAAGAAAGTAGTCCGCGGCGCGAGAGAATTTGCGAGCCGCTTTAAAAAGGAGCGCAAGGTCTGCGGCGATCGAACGGCTTTTCTCCTTGTAAAAGTCCAGAAGGGCTGCGGCCGTCGTTTCGCTTAGAGCGGCCCTGCGCGTCGGTTTGAGGGAGGCGTAAAAAGTGTTTTGGTAAAGTCCGTGGACAAATCGGTAGCGCAGGGTCAGAGTTCCGTCAGGCAGTTCATGCTCGCCGACAAACCTGACGAAGGCGTGGATTTCGTCGAGCGCCTGTAGCCGTTCTTCGACCTGTCCGGAATCCATGTCCAGAACTTTAGCCAACACGGCCGAATCACTCTCCTGTCCTTGAACGCTGGCCGCCGTCAGCAGCCGCAGATCCGCGTCGTCCAGCTGGTTGATCTTCCGCCTGATCATCCCGCGGACCGATTCCGGCAACTCCGGCCCGATATCGGGAATAGCCTCCGCCAGCGCCCAGGCTCCGCCTTCCCGGTGAAGGACCTCGCGATCGCGCAGGTAACGGATCAGGTCGACCATAAAGAGAGGATTTCCTTCCGTCTTCTCCTGAATGAAGGCTGGAAATTCACGAGGGAATTTGTGTCCTGGAAACTCTACCTCAAGATAACGCTCGATCTCATCG
The DNA here is from genome assembly GCA_036274535.1 of Blastocatellia bacterium. Taxonomy (GTDB): domain Bacteria; phylum Acidobacteriota; class Blastocatellia; order RBC074; family RBC074; genus JAJVID01. The sequence goes on along the minus strand of DASUFM010000392.1, from coordinate 801 downwards.
ACGCCGAAGAAGCGCAGCGCAATTTCACGGCGCAGGCCGCGCGATTGAAAATCCAGCATGATCTGCACAAACGGGCTTCTGGCGAGAAACAACTCCGAGGGGCGATAAGTCAGGATAATCAGTATCCGCAGTTGATCGAATTTGCTTACCAGAAAAGCGAGTAGATCGATCGTCGAGAGGTCAGACCAGTGTAGATCGTCGATGAAGAGAACCAGCGGGCGCCGAAGAGAGAGTTCCTGAAAAAATGCTGTCAATTCCCTTTTCATTTGCTCCAAGGAGGCGGCTTTCTTTTCATAGCCGAACGGCGCGGCGTCCGGATGCGGCGTAATCTGAGCGCGCCAGGCCGGCGCTGTACGCTCCATGAGCCGGTCAAGCTCCTCTCGAGCCGCTCCCTTCTGGCTGCGGATCAGCCCCTCCATCGCTTCAAGCAGCGGCAAATAGGCGCCGGTCCCCTCCAGGCGTTCCGAACATCGCCCGCGCGCGATGAGCAGACTTCGGCCGCCGGCGGAGGCCTGATTCAGAAACTCTTCGACGACAGTTGTCTTGCCTATCCCTGGTTCGCCTGTGACGCACACCAACCGGCCGTGACCGGTTGCGATGACCGACTCGAAATTGTCCAGCAGGTCCGCGCATTCCGCCTCGCGGCCAACCGGCCTGCGCTTGCCCGCATGTCCTGCGGGTGGTCTCAATTGAGGCTCTGAAACGGGCGCCGCGGATTGTATTTCGATTCGACCGCGAATCGCCTGATCAACGATCGCGGCCACGGCGGAGGCCGACTGCGGACGTCCGGCCGGATCTATA
>DASUFM010000391.1:0-4730 GCA_036274535.1 Blastocatellia bacterium | reverse complement strand
ACTAGTTTTGCTGGCGGTTCTGCGGCTGGGAGAGCGCGCCTATGCGGTGACGATCCGACAGGAAATCGAGGAGCGGACGGGGCGTTCGGTGTCTCGGGGCGCGACGTATATCACCCTGGATCGGTTGGAGAAGAAAGGGTATCTCGCCTCTCGACTTGGCGATCCGACGGCGGAAAGAGGAGGCCGGTCAAAACGATATTATGAATTGAGGCCGGTTGGCGGCGCCGCATTGAGAGAGTCATGGACCGCCATTCGAAAAATGTGGGAAGGGATGGAACCGGTGATCAAAAAAATATGAAAGAGCCGATATCTCCACCGACCACAGCATTGGCGCTTTTAACATTTCTCCTCCCGCACGAGTTGAGGGAATCGATCATTGGAGATTTGGAGGAGGAGATGCGGGCGATGCGCGGAGGCAACGCGCTTCGCGCCCGCCTCTGGTTTTTCGGTCAGGCGATTGTGATTGCAGCCGGATTTTTAAGAACCCGGTTCGAGGAGCGACGACTGCAACCGGCGCGATGGGGTGAAAGACACGAGGATAGACGGAACACAGATAAGCGAAGAAAGGAATCTATGTCATCTCTCTGGCAGGATTTGCGATTTGGTTTGCGATTGCTTTGGAAAGCGCCGGCGTTCACCGCCGTGGCGGTCGCCTCGCTGGCGCTCGGGATCGGCGCAAACACGGCGATTTTTCAACTGATCAACGCCGTGCGATTGAGGTCGTTGCCGGTGGCAAATCCACAGGAGATCGTCGAAATAAAGATCGCCAACACCGACAACCGGTCGGGGAATTTCAACGGCTCGCATCCGGGGGCGACCAATCCGCAGTGGGAATGGCTTCGGGATCATTCGGAATCATTTTCGGGGCTGTTGGCCTGGAGCGAGCGCGAGTTCAATCTGGCCGAAACCGGCCAGTATCGACCGGCTCGCGGTTTGTTTGTGAGCGGCGATTTTTTCAATGTCCTGGGCGTTCAACCGGTGTTGGGGCGGATGTTCGGAGCGGAGGACGACCGGCGGGGCTGCGGAGCGGCGGGCGTTGTTCTCAGTCATGCGTTTTGGCGAAGCCAATACGGGGCTGAGCCCGGCGTGATCGGAAAGAAGATCACCTTGGACGGGCAGCCTTTCGAAATCATCGGCGTGGCGTGGCCGGGGTTTACCGGACTTGAGGTCGGGCGCTCGTTTGATCTCGCGACGCCGATCTGTTCCGAGGCCCTGATCAGAGGTGAGTATTCCCAACTCGATGTGCGACATGCCTGGTGGTTGGCGGTGATGGGGCGGTTAAGACCCGGCGTTTCGATGGAACAGGCGACGGCGCAACTGGCCGCGGCTTCGCCGGCGTTGTTTCAAGAGACGCTCCCGAGCGGTTATAACCCCGAAACGCGAAAGCTTTATCTGGGATATAAGCTGGGCGCGTTTGCGGCGAGCGGAGGATTGTCGGAGCTGCGCGAACAGTATCAGGAGTCTTTGTGGCTTCTGCTCGCGCTTGCGGGGCTGGTCTTGCTGATCGCCTGCGCGAACCTGGCCAATTTGCTGCTCGCCCGCGCCAGCGCGAGAGAGCGTGAGATCGCGGTCAAGTTGGCGCTCGGCGCCTCGCGCCTGAGGTTGATCAGGCAGTTATTGATCGAAAGTTTGCTGCTCTCTTTGATCGGCGCCGCGCTGGGCGGATTTCTCGCCCAGGGATTGAGTCGAGTGTTGGTCGCGTTAATCAGCACTGAGGGAGATGCGCTGTTTCTGGACCTGAGCCTGGATTGGCGTTTGCTCGGGTTCACGGGAGGCCTCGCGATTCTGACCAGCGTTCTGTTTGGGTTGACGCCTGCTTTCCGCGCGACGAGAACGACGCCGGGCGCCGTTCTCAAAGCGGGCGGCCGCGGAATGACCTCCGGCCGGGAACGTTTCGGGCTGCGACGGTTGCTGGTGATTTCACAGGTGGCGCTGTCACTTGTCCTGCTTTTCGGCGCGTTACTGTTTGCGCGAAGCCTGCAAAAAGTCATGACCGTCGATGCGGGTTTTAAGCAGGACGGCGTCGTGATCGCAGAGGTCGATCTTAGCAAGTTGAAACTTCCCAAGGAACGACGACGGGAATATAAGCGTGAATTGCTGGATCAAGTTCGGGCCGTCCCGGGTGTGGAGAGCGCAGCCGACGTGTCGATCGTTCCGATGAGCGGCTCCGGCTGGAACGGTCGCGTCGATATCCTTGGCGCGAATCCTCCCAAAAGCGGCGTTCCGATGTTCAATCGCGTCAGCCCGGGTTATTTCCAAACGTTGAATACGAGCTTTCTGGCCGGTCGTGATTTCGATCAGCGCGATACGCTCAATTCACCCAAGGTCGCGATCGTCAATGAGGCGTTCGCCCGAACTCTGTTTGAAGGCGCAAGCCCGCTCGGCAAACGATTTCAGGTTGAAACGCCGCCCGGGGAACCGCAATTGATTTATGAAATCGTCGGTCTGGTCAAGAATACAAAATACCGGACCTTGCGCGAGGATTTTCGCCCCACGGCCTTTGTGGCGGCCGCGCAGGACGCCTCTCCGGATGAAGGAATCCAATTGATGATCCGGTCGAGTCTCCCTTCCGCCGCCGTGACGGGCGCCGTCAAACTACGGTTGCAGGAAGTAAGCCCGCGGCTCAGCTTTAATTTCCGTGTTTTCAAGACGCAGATTCTGAACGGGTTGATGCGCGAGCGTTTGATGGCGACCCTTTCGGGATTTTTCGGTTTTCTCGCCGTCCTTCTCGCTTCGGTGGGTCTTTACGGCGTGCTGTCCTTCATGGTCACGCAGCGCAGAAACGAGATCGGCGTTCGAATGGCGCTGGGCGCCGACCGCTTCCGAATTATGAAATTGATTTTGAAGGACGCTGGTTTATTGCTTGTCGTTGGTCTGGCGATCGGCGGCGTATTGGCGGTTCTGGTGGCCAGGGTCGCCAAATCCATGCTTTATGGACTAAAACCCAGCGACCCTTTGACCATCGCGCTCGCGATCCTGACGCTCGGCGCGGTGGCCTTATTCGCCAGTTATCTGCCAGCTCGCCGGGCCGCCGGACAGGATCCTATGACGGCGTTACGCGATGAGTAACTGAGGACCGCAGATCCCATTCCCGAACTGACAGCGGCAATTCTTCCAAATCCGATGATCAGGTTGAAAAATATCAAGCGTCGAATATCGCCGGTTAAGCTGCGATTAACCGCTCAGCATTCACTCACTTCTCCCGCGCAGCAAGTTAGATCGGCTTGACAGCGCCATTAAGCGCTCCCTGTTTTTTCAGGCGCCGGTGGCCTGACCGACGCCTGCAACGCCGCCCGGATTTCAGGCCAATGGTTAGCCAAATCGGCCAGTAGGATTGACAGCGCCAGGCATGACCAGATCACGGCCTGCGCCATCTCGACTCCCAACTGTCCCCAACCAGTGACGCCCAGGATGAAGCGCGCTTCGATGAAGACGAGCGCCACGGCGTAACTGCGAATCATCCACTGGCGATGTTGGGCGATCTTTCGCTTGTACGCGAACACGAAAGCGATGAGCGTCGTCGCGAGCAACAGCGCGGCGTCAACTAAGCCCAGCACAGTTAAGGATCGCGGCGCGCCGAGGCGCTCCTCGAAGTATTGGATGTATGCGCCGAGCGGCGCCAGGATGACGACGCCGGCGACATACAAACGCCCTCCGAGGCGATGCAGCCGGGGAAACCGCCGTCGCAACCGGTCGGAAAATTGCAGCGGCGCCATCAGTAGCACCAGCGCGCCGGCAATCCCGTGCGGGAGCAACCACCACTTAATCGGCTCGTACCGTTGCCAAACCGGACTCTCCGGTTCGACCAGGAAGCGTTCGTTATAAAAGAGAACGTAAACCGTCATGATCGCAATCACGGAAAAGACCGCATACTTTGCGTTGAATCTTGTCTGCATCAGTAGTTCCTTTCGCTATCAAAATTTATCTTTGGTCATCCGGTCGGAAGCCGATTTCGGGATTGCCCAATTTTTCCTGAAGGATCTTCGCCAGATGGGAAAGCGCCTCGCGGCCAGCGCCCCGGAAGCTCGATCCGTGCATCGTCGCGAGAGTTCGCGGCCCTAACGCTGCAAGCCGGCGCAACGTCTGGTCGGTGTAGTATGTGTAAGGCATATCTTTCGGCATCGGCCCTGCCAGCCCGGCAATGATGGCTTCCGCTGCGCGCTCGACGACGCCTGATTCGATCAACGGTTCAGGGTCTCCTGGCTGAAAGAAAAGATCGGAACAGAACAACGTGTGGTCGCTTTCTTCAAAGAACAGACCGGCGTCCCAGCCGTGCGGGACGTGCGGGGTGGAAAGAAACCGCAGCCGATGGCGCCCAATTTCCAGCGCCTCGTTATCGTTGAGAGCGCGCGCCGGGCGGTCGGCGAAATCATTCACGCTGACCGTTGCGCCGACGAAGCTGCAAACCGCCTGCGCATGCGGCGCGACTTTTAGCCAGTCGTTCAAAGCCCCGCACTCGTCCGACTCGAAATGGCTGAAGCCAATCCAGCGCACGCTGGCCGGGTCAAGCACGGCAGCCACGCCTTCCCGCGTGATCGAAAACATTTGCCTGAACCCTGTGTGCATCAGGAATGGTTCGTCATCCGCGATCAGGAACTGATTGAATTGAATCCCGAACTCAGGATGAAACGTGGAGATGCGGTAAACCGCCGGCGCGATCTCCGTCACGTTGCATTTCATGTTGCTTTCCCTCCTATTTCTTAAATCAGTTCTCAACGAGACTTTGTCCA
>DASUFM010000390.1:0-4013 GCA_036274535.1 Blastocatellia bacterium | reverse complement strand
AAGAGTTGCCAGTTTCCACCCCATGTCTCTCTGTTTCCCCCTAACTCAGTCTCCGAAGCGGCGATCAGAGCCGCGCAAATGCATAGAGCAAGGCGCGTGCCCGCCTTATCTCTATGCAATAGCGTTGTTGGTATGCGTTGGGTGCGGCGAATTGACGCTGAGGTAACTGCCGGGAGCGGCAGAATGGCGTTATTTCTCGTTAGTAATGCCCAGGTTGAATGTATATCTCAGCCTGATCGCCTGACTGGGTCCGCGCTCGCCAAATTTAAGAGTTGTCAGATATTCCGCAATGAGGTTTGGCTTGAGCTTCCACCCTACGCCGACATTAGCCAGCGTAGCCGAATTCTTATAATTGCCATTGTACCTGGTCCCATTATAATAGTTCGTATATATCTCCGTGTTATATGCCTTCAGAACCGAGGTTGAGAGAATGAGGTCTCGCCAGGGATTGGCTTGCGCCGCCATATGAGCATAAACGGACCTTGTTTGCCTGTTATTCGGCGAATCCGAGAAGTAGAAAGGAACGGACCCGAAGGAACCGGAAATCAGGCCCAAAATAACAGGCTCTTCGGCAGGGTGGTCGTCGTTGAAGCGCATGCCCGCCAAATCGACGTTGAGGAGCACTCTTGATGTGAGGAGAAACCCCAACCCTGCGCCGAGATTCGCGCGTCGCGCCAGATATCGATTATAAGCGATTGGATGGGGGATGGACTGATATTTCGTTTCACCTTGACTCCAGACCTCATGCCGGCTCCGGACCCTTTCGTACAGGTATGATCCATGGATTCCGTAAAAAAGCCTCTTCGTCAATGAGCCGCGGAATCTAACTCCGAGTCCGGAAGAAGAAGAGTAAGCCGAAATATTCTCGCTGCCGCCGAGGGAGTATGAAGCGTCGGGCCGCAGCTTATTGTCACTCTCCAGATAACGTCTATTAACCTGGTCAGACAGATTAAAACCATGACGATAATAGAAACCGATCTTCATGCTCGCTGAGAGCCGGCGTGTCAATCCCAGCGTCAGGCTAGTACGGGCAATACGCGCGCTCGAACGGTAGAGATCGATATAGGTGGATTGACTGCTGTTACTATTATAGTCATTTGAAAGTCCTTCATCGCCGGACAATCTGTTTATGCCGATCCCGACGCTCGTTCTCCCGCGCTCCCCGAAACTGTAGGCGGCGATGATGGAGGCGTCGAGCGCATTCAACTTCCTCGAATCCGCGCCCTGAACCAGAAATGCGCTGTTCTCGTACTCAACATTCGTCAGTTGCAGCATCCTGGTGTACGAGGAGGAAACGCCGCCGCCGATCACGAGGCGTGAGCCCGGTATCGGGGTGAAAAATGTCGCCTGTGGAGAGACATCGTAATCGAAGGGAGGCCGATCCCGGGACTCCAAAGCTCCCCCATCCACATGGTCCTCGTCCACATGATGAGGCGAACTGATCGAAGGGAGTAGTAATAAGCGCGCCTGGGCGTCCTTGAATTCAGTCGCATAGGCTGGATTGTCGAGACTGTCCATGTGCTGATCAGGAAACGCGGAGAAAAATATGTTGGAAAGGCCGCCGTTGTTTTGCCCCGCAGTCTCGAGGGAGCGTCGCGGCGTCGGAAAAACTGAACTGATGCGGCCTCCGGGCTGGATAGTCACTCTGTCGCCGGGCGACACCAGCCGCTTATTGTCGGGATTGCCGCGCGGCCAGACCTCCACCAACCCTTCTCGTACGAGAACCAGCGTTTCCCCGCCAAATTGCACATCAACAATGAATTCGGTCCCGCGGACCGCAATCGAGGCCGCGGGACTACTCAAGCTATAAGGGTTTTGCTTTCCGGGGGCGTGGTGAATCTTCACAATCACGCGACCGAACAGGATTTCGAGCAGCTCACGCGCCGAATGCGGGACCTGAAATTTCCTGAGGATTACCTTCGACTTTGGCAGGATAGTGATCAGGCTGCCGTCGGTGATCGAGATAATGACGCGGCCATTGTAGTCAGTTTCGATAACATTATCAGGCTCGAGCTGGGTATTCAGTTTGAGGGCCAGGGCGGCGGATTTGGAATTGGGATATATTCGAGCGCTTCCTGTGACCTTGCGTACGCTCGCCTGGACATAATCACCCTGCGCCTGCGCGCGCGCGCAGATCGCGGTCAGGAATAATAGCGACAAGACGAGCGTCAGGCGTAATACAAATGGGTGTCCTTGCACTCTTCTTCTCCTGCGGAAAATCAGACCACACAAGATTGGTACGCCGATTCAGTCCCGCGACCGGTAGAGAGCGTTATCCAGGCCCTTGCGACGCTCCCTACCGGTCGCGGGACTGACCCAATCTCACCTGGTCTGATTTAGTTAACGCTGTAATCAGTCTGTTCCCGCGTCGGAACAGACTAAAGCCTGTTCCACATTTTCGTCGTCAGACGAGGGGATTTGATATTTAGCCAGCATGCGCTGGACTGTCCTCCGGTCCAATCCGAGCGCGGACGCCGCGCGGCTGCGATTACCGCCGCTGCGCGCAAGCATCAACTGCAAATAGCGCCGCTGCAACTCTTCCATCGTCGGCCAGTCGGCGATAATGTCATAAGGGTCGGAGGGCGCGTCTTCCTCCTTCATCGCCCTTGCGGTTTCGGCGATGTGTTCAGGCAAACAGTCGAGCGTTATCTGCCCTTTTGACGCCAAAGCCGCCGCATGCGTCAACGCGTTCTCCAACTCGCGAACGTTGCCGGGAAATGGGTAAGAGCGGATCGCGTCAATAACTTCGCGCGTCAGGCGCAGCGCGGGGCTCCTGTCGCCGCTCAAACGACGAACGATGTGTAAGGCCAGCAGGTCCAGATCATCGCCACGCTCCCGAAGGGGTGGGAGGTTGAGGCTCAAAACGCTTAGTCGATAGAAAAGATCAGGACGGAAGGCGCCGCCGTCGGCCAGCGCGCGCAGCGACACATTACTCGCGCCTATGACCCGCACATCGACGATGCGCGGCGTCGGCGATCCGACCCGGCGCGTCTCGCCCGATTGCAGAACGCGCAGCAAACTGGCTTGAAACGCCGGACTTGTGGAAGCGAGTTCATCCAAAAACAACGTGCCTCCGTCGGCCGCCTCGAACAATCCGGGCCGGTCGCTGGTCGCCCCCGTGAACGAGCCTTTCATGTAACCGAACAACTCCGATTCCAGTAGCGTGTCGGTCAGGCCCGAACAATTGACGGCGATGAACGGCTTGTTCGACCGGCCGCTGAATTGATGAACCGCCCGCGCCACCAGCTCTTTTCCTGTGCCGGATTCGCCGGTGATCAGAGCCGTCGCGTCAGTGCGGGCGGCCTGCGCTATCAATTTGTAAACCGCCACCATCGCCGGGCTGCGTCCAACCAGACCTGTGCGCGAAAGATCGTTGAAGAGCATCGAGGCCTCAGTCTCGCGCTCTTCGGCCTCGCCGATTTCGCTTCGCGCCGCGACATAACGCCGAAGCAGGTTGACGAGAGCGCCGATCTCGAACGGCTTGGCGATGAAATCGCTCGCGCCCTCAGCAAGCGCATGAACGGTCAGGTCTATCGAACCTTGCGCCGTGATCAGAATGACCGGCGTTTGCGGGCTGAGGACGCCCAATTCCCGCACGACGTCGATTCCGTCGCCGTCCGGCATGAAGATATCGCAAACGACCGCTGCGAAACTCTTCTTGCGCGCGGCCTCTATGGCCTCCCGTCCGGAGCCGACGGCGGTCACTAAAAAGCCGTTGAGCGCAAGCCCCGCCTCCAGCGTCATCCGGATAGCGCGGTCATCGTCGGCGATTAAAATGTGGGGAGTATCGCGGTTCATTGTTTAAAGTGAACAGTAAGAGTGGAAAATTTCGCGGCCAATTTCATTTTTCATATGCCATATTACATTTTTCATTTGTCATCGCAGGAGATGCGCAATTCCGGCAATGACAAATGGCATATCTGAAATGGAAAATGAAAAATGAAACATGGTTACGCCTCAGAATTTTCGCCTCAGCGCATTTTCTCCAACAAATAAAGTGTAAAAATCGATCC
>DASUFM010000389.1:0-4294 GCA_036274535.1 Blastocatellia bacterium | reverse complement strand
GATCATACAGGTCTTGATCTCTCCCTCGATCGGCCGCGACAACTGAAGCTTCACTTTGCCGATCTTCGAGAGATGCAATTTCCCATTCTTGAGCGAAAAACCGCTCTGCGGATACCTGAAGGAATCATATCGGAAGCTGGAGCGAAAGCGCGGATAGCCCGGCTTTTGACCTTCCTTGACTCGGCGAAAGAATCCGTCAAAGGCCGAATCCAGCCGCCTCAATGCGTCCTGGATGACCTGGGAATGAATGTTGGCGAACTCCGGGCGATCCTTTTTGATCTCGGGCAACTGATTGGCCTGAGCCGTGTAACTGATTGAAAGATGTTTGATTCGATAAGCGTCTCGTCGTTCCTGAAGACCGGCGTTGTATAACTCACACAGCAAAGCGAGCCAGGATTCGAAGATGGCGATGATTTTAGCTGACGGCTTCAGTTTATACTTGTAAGCTTTCATCGTTTCACCAGGAATTCGGGCGCAAATTCGGTTAAAGCTCGCGGCGAAAAGTCTATTACGATGTGGCCTACGCCGGCCGGGGCATGGTCATGGGCTAAAACTGGCGCTTATTCGAGCCGGGCATTATACGTTAGTTCAAATGGTAAAACAAGAGCTAGAGGCTTTGGACCATTATGTATTTTCGCTGCATCTCCATTTAGTTCTAGTGACGGAATATCGCCGCAAGGCGATCACGAAAGAGATGCTCGAACGGTCTGTCTGATCTCGACAGGCGGGGCGACTATCGAGATACTGCGTAAGTACATCGAAGAGCCCCCGTAGCGAGTAGCGCCTCTCATCTCCATCCAAGCCTGACGGCTATGGATGGAGTATTCCCGGCGCGGGAAGATAAATGCGGCGAAACAACTTGCCGGACCGGAAATAGTATTCGCGTTCATTCGTGTTCATTCGTGGCTAAATGTATTTTGTTCCTCTGAAGAGTGTGAAATAAGAAAAGGGCCTTTCGGCCCTCGAGCTGCTAAACCAATTAAGTGGGGGGCCCTTTCGGTCCCCCCGATTCAGCAGCGTCCTCAGCCATTAGGGTATTTACCGCTGCTAATTGCTGGGGATTACACCAAAGACGCCCGTCTTTGTCAACCCTGTCAAAAAAAAATCCTCATCCATTAAAATCAAAAGGCGCAATATTTTAGGTTTTATCTTCCAAGGCGTCGCCAAGCTTCAAAAGCTGGTTTTCATCGAGGATCGCGATTTTCAGTTCCTGGGCCTTTGTCAATTTGCTTCCCGCCTCCTCGCCGGCGACGACGAAATCGGTCTTCTTACTGACAGAGCCGCTGACCCGTCCGCCGCGGGTTTCTATATAAGCTCTGGCGTCATCTCTGGTCATGGTCGGCAGCGTCCCGGTTAATACAAAGGTCTTGCCTTCGAAGACTCGCGGCGTCTGTTCCGATCCGGAGTTCGCCGTCTTCATTTTCACTCCCGCTTTGGCGAGACGTTCGAGCAGCTTTTGATTTCGAGAGGCCTGGAACCAGGCGTAAACTGAAGAGGCGACGGCCTTGCCGATTTCATGAATGTTCGCCAACTCTTCCTGTGTCGCCGCCAACAAGCCTTCGATGTCGCCGTAACGATTGGCCAGAATCGTCGCCGTGCGCTCTCCGACGTGACGAATGCCCAGCCCATATATCAATCGCGCCAGACCGGCGTCCTTGCTCGCTTCGATCTGCTGAAGCAGGTTGTCAGCTGATTTCACGCCCATTCGATCCAACGCTATTAATTCATCGCGACGTTCAGCGAGGCTGTACAAATCGGCGAGGTCGTACGCCATCGGCGGCAGAGTAACGGGCTGCCCATTTTCATCGGTCACTACCGCGCCCTTCTTATCGCGACGGGCTCGCGGCAATATCAATTGCTCTACCAGGGACTCGCCCAATCCTTCGATTCGCATCGCGCGCCGTGAGGAGAAATGCAGTAAGCCCTCGCGCAGCCTCGCCGGACAATCCGGGTTCGGACAACGTGTGACGGCCTCCTCTTCCGGCTTGATGAGCGTCGTGTCGCAAACGGGGCAGCGAGAAGGGAATTTGAATTCGGTTTCTTCGCCCGTGCGGCGCTCGGTGATGACTTTGACGACCTGCGGAATGATCTCACCGCTTTTTTCGATGAAGACGAAATCGCCGCGCATCACGCCCAGGCGCTTCATCTCGTCGGCGTTGTGCAGGCTGGCGCGTGAAACGGTCGTGCCGGCGAGCAGTACGGGTTCCAACACCGCGACCGGAGTCACCGCGCCGGTGCGTCCCACCTGATAAATTACGTCGAGCAACCGCGTAGAGGCCTGCCGCGCCGGAAATTTATAAGCTATCGCCCATCGGGGCGATTTCGAAGTCGCGCCCAGTTCGTCCTGAACGGCCACCTGATTGACCTTCACAACCACGCCGTCAATCTCGTAGCTCAACTCGTCGCGGCGCGTCTCCCATTCGTTGCAGAACTCGATCACGTCTTCGATCGTCCGGCAATGGCGACTTTGCGGGTTGACCTTGAAGCCGCGCCGCGCCATCCACTCCAGCGATTCCTGATGAGTGGCGAAAGCCGGCGCGCCGTCGAAGAGCAACAGGTAGCAGAATATGTCCAGGCGCCGGTCGGCGACGATCTTAGGGTCGAGCTGCCGCATCGCGCCCGACGCCGCGTTCCGCGGATTGGCGAACAATGACAACTCCGATTCGGCGCGGTCGCGGTTGATCCTTTCGAACACGTCGTTGGGCAGGTATACCTCACCGCGCACCTCCACCTCTTTCATCGAACCGTCAAACAGGGGCGAATGTTTCTTCCCTTTATCTTCTTCACTCTTGATTCTCAGCGGGATGGATCGAATAGTCTTCGCATTCGCGGTGACGACCTCGCCGCGTAAGCCGTCGCCTCGCGTCACCGCCCGCGCCAGCGCTCCCTGTTCGTAGATCAACGAGATGCTCAGCCCGTCTATCTTCAACTCGGCGACGTAATCGAACGCGCGACCTTCGGCCAGCTTCTCGCATCGTTTGGCCCACGCGCGCAGGTCGTCGATGCTGTAGCTGTTGTCCAGCGACAGCATCGGGCGCTTGTGGAAATATTCCTCGAAGCCTTCGGCCACCTGCCCGGAAACTCGCTGCGTGGGGCTGTCGGGCGTGATCAGGTCCGGACGCTCCGATTCCAGGTCCCGCAATCGCCGCATCAACGCGTCGTATTCGACGTCGGAGATCACAGGCTTGCTGAGCGTGTAATAACGGTGATCGTGCTCCAGGATCTCGCCGCGCAGCGCGGCGATTTCCTCTTCGATTGATTTGGATTCAGGCGTTTGTCGGGACATCGATGTTATTAATCAATAGCAGGTTATTTATCACTCAGCCGTCTCGGCCCAGAAGTCTTCGTGCGATATTCCTCGGCCTGCCCGGATTGACTTTGCCGATTTCTGCAAAATGCGCCGAAGCTTCGGTGAGTTCGCCAACAGTAACCGCTCAAGCTCATCGTCATCATCCACAGCGATCAACACGGCGGCTGCGCTGCCGTTCTTAGTGATCACAATCGGGCCCGAGCGCGCGGCCTCGATGTAAGCGCTGAGCTTCGCCTTAACTTTCGCAAGCGATGCGATCTTCATAACTTCACCCTCTCCTTTCCAATAATCAGCTCATTTCTATCTTTGACGCCAATGGCTAAAATCCGTACCTCCATTGCCATATGGTCAATTTGATAGAAGATGCGAAAATGATTCTGCCCACCACAACGTAATTCCCAAGCGTTCTCCCACAACGCGCCTTCTTCAAGTGGTTTGCGGTTGCAGGTTTCGCGATCCGGCTCAACGCTCAATCGCTCTTCAATGGCCTCCCGAATTCGAGCATGGTGTTGTTTGTTTATTGCTTTCAAATGCTCTTTCACTTCGGGAGCGTAAATCAAGTTGTATTTTTGTGGCTTCGCCATATCAGGTCTGAATTGTAGTCTTAATTCAGACCTATCAGCAAGCTGAAATATCAGGCTGGCGGTGAGAAAAGTCCGGCTATTCGACTTTTACGCCCTTCCAAAAAGCGATGTAATTTTCGATGTTCTTCGCGGCCTCTTTCGTCTCAGGATAATACCATGCCGCGTCCTTGTTCACTTCTCCGTTGACGGCGACGTTGTAATAGCTCGCCGTGCCCTTCCAGCCGCAGACCGTGTGGGTGTCGCTCGGTTGAAAGTATTCTTTGTTGATCGCGTCGGGCGGGAAATAGTGATTGCCTTCGACGACGATGGTTTTGTCGCTTTCGGCGATTACGGCGCCGTTCCAGACAGCTTTCATAATTTTTTCTCCATGAAAATACTCAACGGGTCTTCGGGATAATCT
>DASUFM010000388.1:0-2799 GCA_036274535.1 Blastocatellia bacterium | reverse complement strand
CCGGGATCCATACTTCGCGCGCAACTCGATTCATCCAGCCCTCTGACCTTCGGAGTGGAGAAAGAATCGATCGCCTGGTTTGAAAACAGCCCGGCCTTCGAAATCACCGACCCTGCCAGCGCCCGCGCTATCGCGAGCTATCCAAAATCGGAAAACCCGCTGCTGAGCGGCTGGATTCTAGGCGACAAACTCATCCGCGGCCGCGCCGCAATGGTCGAAGCGAAGATCGGCAATGGCCGCGTCATCCTCTTCGGATTCCGGCCGCAATACCGCGCCCAAAGCCTGGCGACATTCCCGCTTTTATTCAACTCCATCCTGACGAGCAAGAGCGAACAATAAAATTTCAGGTCAGTGCCGCTCAATGGCGTTAAGTTCAGGCCTGGAGAACACAAAAAGCGCAAAGAAATATCATTGATATTTCTTTGCGCTTTTTGTGTTTCCCTTCTTCATTATCTTTTTGCTTGACATGTAGACGCGCCGGGAGTATTTAACTAATCGGTTAATTAACCAGGAGGTTTAACACAATCATGGCCCTCGATCAGCTTAGCGCCACATTGGCCGCCATCGCCGATCCGACACGGCGCTCGATCCTGGAGCGTCTGGCCGAAGGTGAGGCGACTGTCGGGCAATTGGCCGAGCCTTTCGAGATGAGTCTTCCCGCCATTTCGAAACACCTCAAGGTGCTGGAGCAGGCGGGATTGATCGAGAGGGGGCGCGACGCCCAGTGGCGACCCTGCCGGATTGCGGCGGGGCCACTCAAGGAGGTCGCCGACTGGGTGGGGCGCTATCGCCATCATTGGGAGGAGAGTTTGGACAGGCTGGACGAATATCTGCGCGATTTGCAAAGCCGCGAGTCGCAAAACCGAAAACTGAAAACCAGGGAGGAAAAGCATGGCCGAACCAAAAAGTAGCCCGACAACACTCACGATGCCGTCGGATCGAGAGATCGTCATCACTCGCGTCTTCGACGCTCCGCGCAAACTCGTTTTCGAAGCCATCACCAGGCCCGAGCACGTGGCGCAGTGGTGGGGGCCCAGATGTATGACAATGCTCTCCTGTGAGATGGACTTTCGTCCGGGCGGCGCCTGGCGATTCGTCTCGCGCGGGCCTGACGGCAATGACTACGGATTCAGGGGCGAATATCGCGAGATAGAGCCGCCAGAGCGCATAGTACAGACCTTTGAATTCGAAGGCATGCCTGGCCACGTGTCGGTCGAGACGGCGACCCTCGAAGAACTCGACGGCAAGACGAAACTGACGGTCACCTGTCTCTACCAGTCGGTCGAGGACCGCAACGGTCACTACAATTCGGGTATGGAGACGGGAATGAAGGAATCCCATGACCGTCTCGCCGAACTGCTCGGCGCGATGAAACTGAATGTAAGCTAGGGCCGAAAGCAGCCGCCAATCGAATGGTCGTCACGGCGGTCTTTCCGGCCGCCGCGACTTCCCCATTTGTTGTTTGATTAATTGTACGCCTGTGCTATAACCGGGACGGCATAACGCAATTAATCAAAGTCGAAAATGCGACGACATAACGACAACAACTTATGGAGGAAAAACTCATGCAATCAAGCGCTCAACCCGCCCCTGCCACGACAAAGAAATCCTGGCCCGGAATCATCATCAGCGCCCTGGTAGCGCTGTTCCTGCTTTTCGACGGCGCCATGAAACTGGTCAAGCCGTCGTTTGTCGTGGAAGGAACCATAAAGTACGGGTATTCCGAGAGCGTTATTATCCCCCTCGGGATCATCCTGACCGCATGCACAATCATATATATGATTCCGCGCACCGCCGTTCTGGGAGCCATCCTGCTCACTGGCTATCTTGGGGGCGCCGTCAATACACACGTCCATGCCGGCGAGGGATGGTTTCCGATCCTTTTCCCCGTCTTTTTCGGCGCGCTGGTCTGGGGCGGACTTTACCTGCGTGATGCGCGACTGCGCGATCTTCTTCCTCTGCGCAAAGAAAAATAATCGGACAGTTGGCGAAAGTTATGCGGTAAATGGCATACGACATATGTGGTACGAAGTATTTCATATCGCATATGTCTATGTATAAGGAGGCCAAATGAACCCGGAATTATTCCTTCAAGATCTACGAGTCGCGCTCCGCTCGCTGGCTCGCGCCAAGGGGTTGACGATTACAGTTGCGCTGACGCTGGCGCTGGGCATCGGGGCGAACGCCGCCATCTTCAGCGTGGTGCGCGGCGTGCTGCTCAAGCCGCTCGTCAACCGCGGCGAGGACAGGCTGATTTATATACGCCATAGCGCGCGCGGCATCGGGGCTGAAAACGTGGCGTTCTCCGTGCCTGAAATCAAGGACCTGCGCGAGCGAGTCAAATCGCTGAGCGCGATCGGCGACTTTTCCACCATCGGGTTCACAATGGTCGGGCTCGGCGAACCGCGCGAAGTGCGGGCCGGCGTCGTCGGCGGATCGTATTTCGAGGTGATGGGATTGCGCCAGGCGCTGGGCCGGCTGCTCGACGCGAAAGACGACGGCCCGAACGCGGCCGGCGCGGCGGTGCTGACACACAGGTTCTGGACAACGGCGCTCAATAGCGATCCCTCAGTGATCGGCAAAGCCATCAGGCTCGGAGATCGCTCCGCGACAATCGTAGGCGTGCTGGAGCCGTCCGTGCCCTATCCGTCTGAAACCGAGATCATCGCAAACGTCGTGACGAGTCCTCATCACCTGTCGGCGACGATGCAGGACGGCCGGGTTCATAGGATGACTGAATTGTTCGGAAGGCTGGCGCCCGGCGCGAACCTGGAAAAGGCGCGCGCGGATTTGCTCCTC
>DASUFM010000387.1:0-11890 GCA_036274535.1 Blastocatellia bacterium | reverse complement strand
GACGATCGGATGTCCGATCAGGTCGCAATGAATTCGCAATTGGTGCGTGCGTCCGGTGAGCGGCTCCAGTTCGACCAGAGTGTGCGACTTGAACCTGCGTTTGACGCGATAGACCGTCTTCGCCGGTTTGCCGCCTTCGCTCTCGGGGATAACGCGCCAATGCGGCCAGACTTTCGGATCGCTGCCGATTGGCTCGTCTATCTCGCCGGAATCTTTTTCCATGCGCCCACTGACCAGCGCCAGATAGAACTTCTTCACCCATCGCTCGCGGAAATGTTTAGAGAGCGTGCGATGCGCGCGAGCCGTTTTGGCGATGACCATCACTCCGGAAGTGTTGCGGTCCAGGCGGTGAACCAGGCCGGGGCGGATCGGCTCGCCCGAGGTTTGCCAGAAATGATAGGCCAGCGCGTTCGTCAGCGTTCCGGATTTTTCAGTGTTCGACGGATGCGTGAGCAGTCCGACGGGTTTGTTTACGGCGATGATGTGTTCGTCTTCGAATAGTATGTCGAGCGGGATCGGTTCGGGAGTGGCCGAAGATTTTTCGGCGGCGAATATTTTCACCGACACCCTGTCGCCCGGTCGCAGTCGTACGCCTTTGAGCGATTTTTCGTTGTTGAGCAGAACGTCGCCTTCGGCGATCAGGCGGCGGATGCGCGTGAGGCTGATTTTGGGAAGATGCGTCGCCACGAATTCGTCGAGGCGCGGTTTTTCGGCGCCGGCTTCGAATTCAAAACTCAGGCGATCCGGATCAAGCATTGCGTCTGGCCAGATAAACGATCAACGCTATCGCCCCAAGGATGTTGAATCCCATCAGCCAGACCGAATATTGATGCAGCCTGTCGAATTCCAGACGGGCCGGATCGGTGGCCGCGATCTGCGCGATCTCTCCCAGGCTCACCCGCATCTGATGCAGCCTGTTGGAAATGAAGAAATGCGACACGAGCATCGAAGCGGTCATCAACCCGAGCGCGATCAATTCATAGAGGAACGCCCTGTCGCGTTCCCTCGAAAGAATCAGGAGGGCCATCAACAACAGGCCGATGATTACGCCTATGACTTCGAGTTTGCCCAGAGTCGCCGACACCAGCGAGCCCGCGAGCTGCTGAGTCGGTAGAGCGGCGAACGCGCCCGGCGCGACCACGAAACTGAAGAAAGCCATCGCGCCCAGCCACAGGCCTAAAAGCGCAAGTCGAATATTACGTGATCTCATTTGAATCAATAGCGGGGAACTGATGGGTCAACCTTCAGCGACCATTCGTCAATGCCGCCGATCAGGTTTTTGACATTGGTGAAGCCCTGCGCCGCCAGATACTGGCAGGCGCGGTCGGAGCGCATCCCGTGATGGCAATGCAGCACTATCTCTTCGTTCTTATCAGCCAGTTCATTCGTCCAGTTCGGAATCTGCCCGAGCGGTTTCAACTCCGAGCCTTCGATTTTTGCGACCTGATACTCCGATGGCTCGCGCACGTCTATCAGGCGGAACTTCTCGCCCGCGTCTTTTTTAGCTTCCAACTCCTCCACGGTTATTACTCCGTAATTCGCCATTATCTATTACCCCGATCCCTTCGATTCTTCGCGCATCCGCTCGATCAACGCCGTCAGACGTTCGACGTCCTGTTTGGCGTCGGCGATCGAGCGTTTGCTCGCCATGTATTTTTGCCAATACTCGCTGGCGGCGATCCCTTTGACCCGCTCTTCGCCGAGCACGCCCGCCAGCATCGCTATGATAATCCCCGACACCTGGGCGTGTTCAACGTATCGCGCGATCACGCCGTAGGCCAATTCAGCCGACTCCAGATCCCATTCCGATTCGGCTTCAGGGCGCTTTGAATTTTCTGTCACTTCCATTTTCAAACTACCTTTTGATGAACGGCAGTTCAACCAACTCCGCGCGCCCCAACTCTGCGCCGGCCTGCTTCAGGGTAAATTCAGTTCCCGGCGTCAGGCGATAGCGATGCACGTAGCCGAGCGCGATAAAACGATCCAGAGCGAAGCTGCGCGCGACGCTGGTGATCTCGCCGACCTTCTTGCCTTCGTCGTCGAACAATTCCGCTCCCGGCTGCGGCGCGTTGTCGGCGTCAATCAGCAGACCGCGTAATCGCTTCGCCGGCTCGCCGCGCCAATGGATACGCGCGATGATTTCCTGGCCCAGGTAGCAACCCTTCGTGTAACTGACCGCCGATTCCAGCTCGGATTCGAGAATGATGTAATCCTCGCCCGCGTCTACGCCTTCGCGCGGGACGCCGGCTTCGATACGCGCGATCTCGAACGCCGAAGCGCCAGCCAGGCGCGCGCCGAAGATGACTCCGCGTTCCAGTATTGTTTCAAGGACTTTCTGCGAGGATTCGGTCGGAACGAAGATGTCGAAGCCGGTCTCGCCGCACCGGCCGTGAGACGCGACGAAGACCTGCGCCTCCGCGATTTGTAATTTGTTGATCTTATATTGCTCGTCGTCAATCGGCTGGCCGGTCAGGGCTTCTATCAGTTCCAGTGATCGCGGCCCTTGCAATGAAAAGAGGGCGAACTGATCGCTGACATCGGTGATGAAGAATTCTCCGGCGGGGACGAAGCGGCTCAGGTTTTTGAAAATCTTCTCGCGGTTGATCGCGTCGAGTTCCAGCAGCAGATAATCGTCGAGCTTGTAAACCCGCGAGAGCGCAAGCAGCTTGCCTTGAACCGTGGGAAAGGCCGCCAATACTCCGTCGCCCGGTTTGAGCGATTTGACATCGTTGCTGATCAGTCCGTTGAGGAATTGAACAGAGTTTTTGCCGCTGACCTGCAATTTCCCCGCGGCCGAGAGGTCAATCACGGCGACGCCACCGCGAATCGCGTCGTACTCGCCGCGCAGATCACCATAATCTTTCGGCAAAGTTTGGGTCACATTTAACATAACTATAGGCTCTATAGGCCCTATAGGCCCTATAGGATGAAATCTTTTGCCAATTCATCACGAACCGCGCCTGTGATCAACGCCTCATGCCGGTAATTGGGATGATTGATCACCAGCCGCGCCGGGGACGCGCCCGCCGCGAACGCTTCGCGCTGCGCGTCGTTAAACCGGAACCGCACGTATTGTACCGCGCTGATGCGGCGTTCGTCGCTCTGTCCGGCGTCAAAAACTCCCGGCAGGCGATCATCGCCGATCTGAATATATGTGTGGTCGCCGGCGTTCACGCCGTGGAACTTCGTGATCTCGTCGCGGATTCGCGCCGGGTCCGGAAGTTCGATCAACATCGTCGCCGCGAGTTCGTTTTCTCCCGGCAACAATTGATTATACGTATCTATCTCGTGTTGAACAGCGTCGTCATTGACTATGCGCTCGGCCCGCATCATCTCCTGAATCTGAAACAAAATGGTGTCGTGATTTTCAAAGACGAAAGTCACTCTGGGGCCGACCGGCAGGCGGCGGTTTTTTTTGAGCGCGATGATGCGGCGGCGAAACGCGTCGCGCGCCTTTTCATATTGCGCGATATCTAAAATTTCTGAAATCGCGACTTTGTTCATCATTCTTCCTCGATTCCATAAGCTTTCGCCAGCGCTTCGATCGGGTGTAATGTCGCGCGCCCGGTGCCCTGCCGGATTTGCAACCCGGCCAGCGAGCAATCGGTGGCGATGATGTCGGCGCCCGATTCCTTCACTCCGCGGTGCAGCCCGCGCGCGACTTTCTGCGCCATGTCGAAATATTCTTTCTTCATCGCCCAGGTCCCGTCGTGTCCGGAGCAGCCTTTATCGATAAAGACGACCTGCGCGCCGGCCAGCCGCAACAATTCGATGGATTTTGCTCCGATGGCCTGATATTTCAAATGGCAGGGTTGATGATAAGCGACTCTGCCGAGGTCGACTTTAAAATCCTTGTTCAGCCGGCCGGCGTTGTTGAGTTTGATCAGATACTCCGACAGGTCGTAAACGCGTTTCGAGACTTCCACCGCCTCCTCGCGCTCTTCGCCCAGCAGATAATCGGGGTACTCTTTCTTGAACATCATTCCGCAGGTCGGTTCGGGCACGACAATGTCGTATCCCTGCCGTACGTAGGGCAGAAGCAATTTCACGTTCTCCTGAAAATGCCCCAGCGCCGCGTCCATGCGCCCGGCGTCCAGGTAAGGCATTCCGCAGCAGCGCTGGCCCGGCGGATCGCAGACCTCGATCTCGTTTTCCTGAAAGACTCGGACCGCGGCCTTGCCGATCTGCGGCTCGTTGTAATTGACGACGCAGGTGTGGAAGAACGCGACTTTCAGGCCCCCACTGTCTTGCGCGGGGCTTTCCGCAGCGCCTTCCGCCGTGAAGGCCGCCTGCCCGATGTTCTTTTTGAACCATCTCTCGAAAGTTTCCGCGTGAAATGTAGGCAGGATTTTTTCGCGGTGAATGCCGAGAAGCTTTTCCATCAACAGGCGGTTGGCAGGATTCTTATTGGCGAAATTGACGATCGGCGCCAACTTGCTCGCGACCGGGCCGACTTCGTCCGGGCTGCTCAACATCAGGTCGCGCAACTCGACGCCGTTCTGTTTTGCCTCGACGGCGCGCGCGCGCATGATCAACCTCGGAATGTCGATCAGGAATTTATGTGGCGGGGTGTAAGGGCACTTGACGAAGCAGAGTTTGCAGTTGTAGCAGAGGTCGACGAATTCCCAGACCTGGTCCTTCGTCAGTTTGCCGGGGTCGTTGTCGACCTCGTCTTTATCGAAACTCTCAAAGAGTTTCGGAAAGCCCGGACAGAGATTAAAACACAGCCGGCATGAATTGCAGACGTCATATTGCCGCCTTAATTCCGTGTCGAGCGATTGTTCATCCCAGTATTCCGGCTTATCCCATTCAACCGCTACTGATGAAAGGTCGCCTTGTTCAAGCATAAATTGGTGGTTGGTGGTTGGTGGTTGGTGGTTGGTTATGGTCGATGACAAATTCTCAACCAGCCACCAGCCACCAGCCACCAACCACTTTGTTTCATTTAACTGATTGAATCGAATCCTTTTTGGAACCGGCCGGCGTGGGATTTCTCGGCGCGCGCCAGAGTTTCGAACCACTCGGCGACCTCTTCGAATCCTTCTTCGCGGGCGGTGCGAGCGAAGCCCGGATACATCTCGGTGTACTCATAAGTTTCGCCGGCGATCGCGGCTTTCAGATTCAATGGGGTGCCGCCGATCGGCTCGCCGGTGGCCGGATCACCAACCTCTTTCAGGAAATCGAGATGGCCATGAGCATGGCCGGTCTCGCCTTCAGCCGTGTCGCGAAACAGGCCGGCGATGTCCGGATAGCCTTCGACGTCGGCCTGGCGAGCGAAGTAAAGATAACGCCGGTTGGCTTGCGACTCGCCGGCGAATGCATGTTTCAGGTTTTCATGAGTTTTGGTTCCTGCAAGAGATGGCATGTATATTTCCTCCATGGAAAAAAACTTGGTTCTTCTAGAACAGGACTTACATGTCCTATTCGTGATTCTCAAGGGGCGATTGGATAGGTCAGCGCGATTTGATCTGGCGCGGACTTCTAGTCGGTTTCATGGGCTTCGACTGACATGCGGCGCAAACGCCGATGAAATCGAGCCGATGCTCTTCTATGCAAAATCCGCCGAGATCGCTCGAGTCGCCCACGACCGATTCCAGACGGCGTTCCACCGGAATGCCGGCGTCGGCTATGCTCCCGCACACGCGGCAGATTAAATGGTAATGTGAGTCCTTGCTGGTTTCGAAGTAGGTAACGGCCATTCCGAAATCGAGCTCGCGCAGGTCGCCTTGCGCGACCAGCAGCCGCAGATTCCGGTAAACAGTGCCAAGGCTCAGACGCGGGAAGCGGCGCTTGACCAGCCTGTAAATCTCGTCCGCCGTCAGATGGCCGCCATGACGCTCTATGGCTTCGAAAATAGCCTGGCGTTGTTTTGTGTTTCGGATATTCATTGAAACGCTTCCGGACGCGCGCATCATAATCACGTCCCCAACTCATGTCAATAACAGGAATCATTATTGATAAGTGATGACATGAAAAAAGCGGCTTCCTTTCATTGTTTCATATGATGGAAGCCGCCTTGTGTCGGACATCAGCCTCAGGGAGGGCCGAATGACGTCATTTAATCGCAGTGGCGATTTATGCAGTGAACGAGCTGCCGCAGCCGCAACCGCCGGTGGCGTTTGGATTGTTAAAGGTGAAGCCGGAACCCATGACGCTGTTGACATAATCGATCTGAACGTTCTCCAGATATTGCGCGCTGAACATATCGACGAAGACCCGCAAACCGCTGGATTCCACCACTTCGTCATTTGCCTGGGGCGCCTCTTCGATGTTCATGGCATATTGGAAACCTGAACAACCGCCGGGCACGACGCGCACGCGCAGACCGCCGTCCATTCCCACATTTTCCGCTTCGAGGAACTTCTTGACCTCCGAAGCCGCGTTGTCAGTCAGGGTCAAAATCATTGTCTTGCTCTCCTTTTGAATAAAAGTTTTCGTTCATCGCCGGTTAACCAATCAGGCGATTGCATAAAATCCGGGTCATAATCGCGGTTGACTCAGCAACTCAATCTGATAATAGCCACCATCGAAAATCACGTCAATCTCCAGTTGGGCTCTCGACGCGCGGCCGGGACGTCTATTTCTTCAGATTGAGCACGGGCAGAGCCCTTTCCGCCTTCAACGCCTCGACGCTGACCTGCGCGGCGACGTTCTGCGCGATGGCGCGGAACGCCTTCGCCTGAGCGCTGTCGGGCTGGCTGATGACGATTGGGATTCCGAGGTCTCCGCCTTCGCGAATATTGATCGCGATCGGAATCGCCCCGAGGAATGGCGCGCTGTAAGCTTCGGCCAGCGCCTCTCCGCCGCCGGCGCCGAAGATAAAGAATTTCTCCCCGTCATTCGGGCACTCGAAATAGCTCATGTTTTCAACTATGCCCAGGATCGGTACGCGCAATTGGTCGAACATATTGTAAGCCTTGCGCACGTCGCTCAGCGCCACTTCCTGGGGCGTCGTCACCAGCACGGCGCCCGCGATCGGAACCAATTGGGCCAGGGACAACTGGGCGTCGCCCGTCCCCGGAGGCATATCGACGACCAGATAGTCGAGTTCCCCCCATTCGACCTGCCGCAGGAATTGCGAGACGGCTGAATGAAGCATCGGGCCGCGCCAGACAACGGCCTTGTCGCCGGGATTGAGCAGCCCGACGGACATGGTTTTCACGCCGTGGTAGACGGGCGGGACTATCATTTCGCCGCGCACAATCGGCATGTCTTTGCCGCCCATCATAATCGGCACGTTCGGGCCGTAAACGTCGGTGTCGAGGATGCCGACGTTCGCGCCCGTCAGGGCGAGCGACACGGCCAGGTTGACCGCGACGGTGGATTTGCCCACGCCGCCCTTGCCGGAACTGACCGCGATGATGTGCTTGACGCCGGCGATGTCGGCCTTGTCGAGCGCGCCGCGCGCTTTCGGCACTTCCGCTTCCATCTTGACCTCGACGCGTTCGACGCCCGGCACGGCCATGACCGTCTTCTCCGCCTCGAATTTAAGCTGATCGCGCACCGGACAGGCGGGCGTGGTCAGAACGAAGCGAAAGCTGACGACCCCGCCGCAGATCTTCACGTCGCGGATCATGTTGAGCGCGACGACGTCTTTTCGCAGGTCGGGATCCTTCACCGCCCGCAGAGAATTGAGAATCAAATCCTCGGTAACTTGAATTGGTGTTTGTTCGCTCATCTTCTTTTCATACGCTTTTCCTGGAAATCCGGGTGAGCTGGGGAGAAGCGACTCGGAAATCGCATTTTCTCGCGCCGTCGGCGATGCGGCATTCGCAAACGACCTCGCAGCCGAGGACCTCACGGTAAACGCGCAATTCCTCTTCGCAAACCTGCGGGTAGGCGACAGCCACGTTTTCGATCGGGCAGTGGCGCTGCCTTAAGCGATACGAGCCGTCTTTGAGCCGCCGCGCGCCGGCCAGATAGCCTATCGCGTCGATCTCACTGGTCAGGATTTTGACGCGCTCGTCAAAATCCCGCCCGCTCAGCTTCCCCTCGAAATGCGCGATCATTTCGTCGGCGCGCGATCGGAGCACGCTCCGCAGCCCGTCTTCGCCGAAATTGCGCAGGACCTGCGCCAACGCCTCCTTCGCGAACTCATCGTAAAGTTGCGGGAAGAGGCGCGCCGCTTTTTCCGTCAAATGGTAGATAAACCGCGGCCGTCCGCGGTCGTGACGCTCCTCTTCGAAAGCGACCAGTCCGTCGCTTTCGAGGAGACTCAGGTGACGCCGCACACATACCTTCGACACTTCCAGTTCTTCAGCCAGACGCTCGACGCTCATCGCGCCGTTGACTTTGAGTAAATCAATAATCGCGCTTCGTGATTGTTTAAGAATATTCTCGACGGCGGCCGTTGTCACGTTCCGATGATAGAAGGCGGCGCCATATTTTGTCAACTTTTTGGTTTCCAAATTCACGATGTGGCGCGAGTCGTTTACTCGCGCTGTTTTGGCCGGGGAGGGGCGCGAGTAGACAACCCGCGCCTAAAGCCTTCATCTGCCGTCGCCCACCAGCGCGAATCCGGCCCAGTAAAAAGGATGGCTGGTCTCCGGGTTCTTCATCAGCTTCAAAGCCGCCTGCCGGAGAGCTTCGGTCTTGGTCGTCCCGGATTTTGCGGTTAAGGCCTGGCGATGGAATCCGATCATCAGGTCGCGCGTGCTGGCCGATTCAACTTTCCACTGGCTGACCACGGTGGCAGGCGCGCCGGCGATGAACATCGCCCAGCTCAGCCCGATCATGCCTTCGCCCGCGCCGAAGCGCCCGCGCGCCGTTTCGCAGGCTGATAACACGACGAGGTCCGCTTTCAAATCCATTTGCATCACTTCCCAGGCTTCGAGCAGACCGTCTTCGTTTTTACCTCCCTGGGCCAGCGCGAGGTGGGAATACATCGGCGAGGCGTTGTTCAAAATACCATGCGTGGCAAAATGCAGAATTCTGGCCTGTGCGGCCTCGGCTTTGAAGCGATCTTCACGCGCGTCCGCGCCGATATATATCCTGCTATGGGCGCCGCCGTACAACTGGCCGAGCGCTTTGACTTCCTTTTCGGCTTCCGGCAATGGATAGAGTTTTTCATCGCGCAACGTGAGGGCGGCGCGATCGATCGTTTCTTTGCCGATGGCCGGATTTCCGAGCGCCAGCAGGGAATAGCCCGCCTTTTCAGTTCCCCTCGGCTTGCGTTTGTTGCGCTGAGCCTTCATTTCGCGCAAGACCGTCAGCGATGGGACATAAGAGACAGCGCTCCTTTCGATCACGTAGCGCCCATCCCTGCCTAGCAGCGCCTGGAAAGGCAACTCCCAGAGCTTGTCGTCGGGCGCAATGACCAGGTTGGATTTGCCGCGCAACAGGTCTTGAGCGGGCTTGAGCAGCAGGTCATACAGTCTGCGCGCCGGAGCCCGGAATCCGAGGTCGCGTCCGGCAAGCTGCGCGCGAAAGCTTTCGGTTTGCTTAGCCAGTTCGGTTCGTTTGATGGGAATCGTGTAGACGTGGGTTTCCACTTCGGCCCGGCCAGTCGCCTTCGCGATTGTAAAGAGGTACGTCTGGTCATTGGCCACGACGTATTCCAGCAACGCGCTCGATGGGTCGCGTAGCAAGTCCGAGAGCTCTTCCGCTTTGATGATCGAGGCTTCGCCGCGGTGTACTTTCAGTTCGGGATGAGCTACGTAGAGATTGGTCTCAAGAGCTTCGAAATCCAGCCGGGCCTTTTCGACGCCGGCCTTCAACTCGCCCACGCGCGCCGGGTCGGGCTTGTTGCGCCGCAGTTCGCCGGAGAGCTGCGAGTTAAGAGTAACCAGCCGAAGGCGCTGCTCCTCTTCGGTCTGCCGTTCCTGTGGCGAAAGTGATTGGCGGAGGCTGTCGCGACCCGCCTGCAGCACGTCGAGCAGCACCCGCGCCTTCGACTGTTCAGCGAAGATGAGGGCCTCGGCGTACTCTTTTTGCGAAACGACCAGAGAGATCATGCCGAGCCACGGGGACAGCCTGTTTTCCAGGAAGTTTTGCTGCTGCTGCCCGCCTCCGGCCACTTTGTGGCGCATCGATTCGATGGCGCTGATGGCGGCTAGAAAATGCCCGCGAGCTTCCGCCGGCCGGCCCAGCGCGCGAAGGGCCGCGCCGACGCGTTCCCGGGCCTTCCAGACTTCTTCAGGGATATTGGTCTCCTGAGCGATTTCGGCGGCGCGACGGCTGATTTCAAGTGTCTCAGCGTACTTGCCCTGGTCCTGATACAGTCGGCCGAGATTATTCAGCGTCAGGACGATTCCCGATTGATCGGCGAGTCTCTCGCGTAACCGCAGGCTCTTTTGCAGGCATTCCAGCGCCTGATCGTAGCGCCCCTGCAGGCGATAAGCGTCGCCGATATTATTCAGACTTCTGGCGACGCCCACCTCGATCTTTTTCTCCTCATAGAGCCGCAGGCTCTTATGAAACCAATCCAGGGCATCTTTATAAAGTCCCTGCGATTTATAAATGACCCCGATATTGTTCTGAATATTGGCCAGCCCGAACTGGTCGCCGATCTCTTCCCATATCTTCAGGCTTTTGCGAGCGTACGCCAGCGCCTGATCCAGATCGCCCTGCCGCCTGTAAATCAGACCGATGTTCAGCAGTGTGATCGCCAGGCCCCTCTTATTATCAACATTACCGTCGCCTCCGATCTCTTCCAATATTTTGAGGCTCATCAGGAGAAATTGCAGCCCCTCGGCGTAGTGGCCCTGCTCAGTATAATATGTGCTGATGTTGTTCAGAGCCCTCTCGAGGGTTACCTTATTGTTCGTTTCCTCGCTGAGCGTCCGGCTGTCCCGATAATACTCCAGACCGAGTTCGGCGCGCCCCATTGAGGCGTAAGCATAGCCGAGGTCGTTTAGAATCGTAGCGGCAAAATATCTGTCCCCGATCTCTTTACTGATCGTCAGACTTTTCTCGTAATACTCCGCCGCCTTATCGAAATGTCCCTGGTCTTTCTGAGCAAGGCCGATGTTGTACAGCGCGACCGCCTTTCCCTTCCTGTCGCCGAGTTCTTCAGAAATGGCGATACTCTTCTGATAGCATTCCAGAGCCTGATCAGGGCGGTTTTGGCGGTTGTGGATCGAGCCAAGCCTGGACAGCGCGGCGCCCAATTCCTTCCGATCTCCGATCCTCTCAGCAATGCGAGCCGCGAGCTGAAAGATTTTCAGCGCCTGGGGATAATCGCCTTTGGCAATGCGCTGTTCGGCCAGTTCCATCAACGCGGCCAGGAGCGAGCT
The DNA here is from genome assembly GCA_036274535.1 of Blastocatellia bacterium. Taxonomy (GTDB): domain Bacteria; phylum Acidobacteriota; class Blastocatellia; order RBC074; family RBC074; genus JAJVID01. The sequence goes on along the minus strand of DASUFM010000387.1, from coordinate 656 downwards.
GTTTACCAGGTCCTTCTCCTGCGCCAGCATCCGCTCCTGCTCCTGCTCCGAAGCGGCGCCCTCCAGCGCGGCGGCCAGGCGCTTTACCGCGGGAGCGGGCGAGGGCGCCGCCGTGGTTTGTGAAGACGACGATTGAGCCTGCGAAGAGACCGGGCAAATGAGACTTAAATTTAAAATCAGTGAGATCGACGACGCGCGGAATGCTGATGACATTGAAATCCCTTCCTTCAGAATGTCGTGAACTCCAATCCAACCGCAAGAAATTCTCAGGCGGGTAGTAATATGGCGGAAAATTCAGCAACTCTCCATTCCGAGATTCAACAATTGAATCTCGGCCGAGGGAGTGATCTTTTGATTGCAGGCCAGCCCCGACTGGAAGTTTACTCCACTTCGCTTATAACACAAGAAAATATCGAGACGACATCGGACGGACACAAAGGAGTGTTTTACGGATGATCTGAATGAGCGCCGCGAGCGGTAGCGAGCGGAGACTCACAGGCGCCCGCTGCCGCACACAGAGTTCATTCGTACAAACTGCTCCAAGCGGAGCGTCAAAAAATATTTCCCGCAGAGTAGTGAAAGTCCCCAATTTTTTCGCCTGTTCTTGTGAAAGGACTTTTCAATTCACATTGAACTAAACAGATTGAGGACATGTA
>DASUFM010000386.1:0-9117 GCA_036274535.1 Blastocatellia bacterium | reverse complement strand
CGGCCGTTGCCGCATTGCCTCGATCGCCGCCGGCAACGTTCAGGTTCATTGGCCGGAGGGCAACGCGCTTATCAAACGCGGGATGGGCGATCCCGAATGCGGCATCCCGGATTACAACGCGATGGTCGAGATCAAACGCGTCAAGAATAATGACTGACATCGACACACCGACTGAAACTACATCCTGGAAGGAGGGTGTTCAGAGTACCGCCTGATGGTATTTGAGAAATAAACGCCGGGCTAAGATCAAAAGTCGCTGCTGCGACTGAGGAAGTGGTTGCATTTAATTTTCAAAGACCATCAGCCGGTACTCTGAACACTCTCTCTCGATCGTTTCGCTTGAGGCTGAAATCCGCGCCGTCGAAAAATGCGTAAGCCCATAATTCAACTCCCCATATTGCTCACGGCGCTTCTTGGCGTCGCGCTGACGTTTTTCTTTATCAAAGAATCGCAGAAGAAACGCGAGTTGCGTCTCATACTGCCTCGTCGCTTCGATATATTTAGCTCCTCGTACGCGGATGATCGCCTTGCTGAAGTTAACCTGCATAAGTTAAGGACGGTTTTGCTGCCGGATGGCGATTTTGAAGTCCGCCTTTGGATTGGCTTTGGCTTGAATGGCGACGATTGCCTGATCTTGCGGTATTTCTCCGGCCAATGGTCGGCCCTTCATCTTCAAGGCATGGCTGAAGCTCCGCCTTTCCCAAATACTTTGGCGCCACTTCCTCCACCGAAATCAGGATGGAATAAGACATGGCAAAAGCTCATTGACGCTGGAATTCTCAGGCTGCCTGACGCGGATGAAGTGAAATGCAATCCCAGAGTCCTTGACGGCATAAGCTTTGTCGTCGAGAGCAACATAAATATGATTTACAGAAGTTATGCTTATCCTAACCCCTGGTACGATAACCCTCCCTTCTATAAAAGATGTAATGAAGCTGAACAGATGATTCTGATCGGCTGGACTATAGGTGAGGAGTTTGGTTTAGAGCAGTTCGATCTTAGCGAGGCTCAAGTTAAATGAAAACGACTATGTTGCGAAAGATTCTTTTTCTCGTGGCGCTGTCAGTGCTTTCAATAGACGCCGATTCGGAAGCGCAGAGCCAGGAGAAGCCGGTTTATGAAGTCTACGCGATCAGCTACGGCGTGATTTCGGACTTCCCTGTTTCATCGCTAGTGGCAGGCGCCGACCCGTCGCGCAAGATGGATATTCAGATGATGGTCTGGCTGCTCAAAGGGCCCGGCGGGCGCAATATTCTGGTCGACTCCGGCTTCTACCGCGACAAATTTTTCAAGCAGTGGAAGATCAAGGATTTCGTCAAGCCGTCGGAGGCGGTCGCCAGGTTCGGCGTCAAACCGGAAGAGATCACCGACATTATCATCACGCACATGCATTGGGATCACGCCGACGGCTTCGATCTTTTTCCCAGAGCGCAGGTGTGGATTCAGAAGGACGAATACGGCTATTACACGGGCGAAGCATGGCAATCCAGGCGTACGCACGGCGGCATAGATCCCGATGACGTGATGGCGCTGGTCAAGCTCAACATTGAAGGCCGCGTCAAGCTGATCAACGGCGACGATCAGGAGCCGATGATCGGCGTGCGTTGTTACACCGGGGGCCGTCACACTTACGCCTCGCAGTTCGTCGGCGTGAACACGAAAGCGGGCGTGGTCATTGTAGCTTCGGACAATCTGTACCTCTACGAAAACCTCGAACAGCGCGCGGCGATAGCGGCGACGCTCGACGCCGCATCGAACCTCAAGGCGCAGGAGCGTATGAGACAGCTCGCGTCCGACGCCAGGCTGATCGTGCCGGGGCACGACCCTCTCGTCTTCACGAGGTTTCCCAAACCCGGCGATGGCGTGGCGAAGATCGAATAGCGGTTATATGAGGAGTGTGCAAATTGAAGTTGTTTACTGTCAACGTTTTCAATAGCGCATGTGAATGAGACGAGTTCACCGCGGAGGCGCAGAGGTCGCCGAGGCGGCGCAGAGAGAAAGCAGAGACCCTGGCGGTGGATAAACCAGGATCTATCTTTCTCTCTGCGTTTCCTCTGTGTCCTCTGCGCCTCTGCGGTGATCTGGCGTTCATACCCTAAAATCGTTGATTCCATTGATCTTTAATTTGCACTTCATATAAATGAAAAGGTCATTGTCTTTCGGTCTCTCCATCTCTTTTTCCTTCCTTCCCCCTGTCCCTCCTTCCTTCTTCAGGCTTCGGTGTCAACGAGTTTGTTTTGTGCTAAGCTAAGCCTCCGTCAATATGTCAGCAGCCCGGGCCTTGGTATGCATCCTATGTACCCGGGCTTATCTTGGGAGGTAAGTGTGAAGAGCAGAAATCCACATTTCAGTTTGGTTATGTGTCTGGTGGTTGTTTCGTTGATCGGTTCTGCCGCCATTGCGGACACAGTCAAACTCAAGGACGGCAGTGTGCTGAAAGGCAAGGTCGTTTCCTACACCCAGGGCAGGTTCACCATCGAGGTCTCCATTGGAGGCGCGATTTCACAACATGTGGTTCCCGTCGAAGAAGTTGAAAGCGTCGAGTTCGACCCTGGCAGCGCGGGCCCTGGAAATTTGGAGAGGGTCGGTCGGACTGAACCGTCCGGCGTCAGTCAGCCGGCGGAGCCACCTTCGCGCTCCAGATTCCCTCGCGACAACGCCACGGAGACTGCGAGGCCCGATCCAGGCGTTACGCCGATCACGGACAACGCTGGTTCTATACCAGTTATCGCTGAAAAGACAGTAAGCGTCGCAGCGGCGGCCGATTGGACCAGCACCGAAATCAGAATCCAGAGCGGCCAGCGCATCGTGATCACCGCCTCCGGGGAAGTCGACCTGGGCGACAACCAGCGCTCCAGCGCGGATGGTATTTCCCTCGCCGACTCCCGCAAACTGATTTCCGCCCGCCCGACCGGCGCCTTGATCGCGGTTGTTGGCGACGATAATGACGATTTCATCTTCGTGGGCAGCGCGGTTGCGTTCATCGCGCCCCATAGCGGCATCCTCTTCCTGAGTGTCAACGAGGGCAATCTCAAAGACAACACCGGCGCATTCGTGGCGCGCGTCAAGGTGATGAGTGGCAGGTGATACTGCCATTCTCTTTACTCATGCGCTTTCCAGTATCAAAACCATCGGGATAGAAGCGGGAGGAACCACGGATTTAACGGATGGGGCGGGTCGTAGCGGATAATTCAACCAGAGTGGGTAAGAATGAGGCCGATCCGTCGCATCGTCAAATCCGTGATTCCTTCCGTTCATTCGACCACGGAGATCAATTAATGTCAGCGCGTTTCACCCTTGCGCTCATCCTTACGCTATCCGGGGCGCTGTTGTGCGCCGGTCAGGCGACGGCGACCGACAACGAATGGTCGCGCTTCCGCGGCCCAAACGGAACTGGCGTTTCCGGCGCGACGAACCTTCCGGTCGAATTCGGCCCGGAGACGGGAGTCGTCTGGAAGACCTCGCTGCCTCCGGGCCATTCATCGCCGGTGCTGGCGCGAACGCGCATTTACATCACCGCCCATACGCCGATTGACGCGAAGAACAAGGCCGATTACCGGCTTTTCGTCATCGCGCTCGACCGCAAAACAGGTAAGGAACTGTGGCGGCGTGAAGTCCCCCGCGCGCATAAAGGCCGCCTGGAGAATGTCAACGGCCCCGCGTCGGCCAGCCCCGTCACCGACGGCGAAAATGTTTACGCCTTCTTTCAGGATTTTGGGCTGATCGCTTTCGACGCCGGCGGCAGGGAAAAGTGGCGGGCGCCGCTGGGGCCGTTCAATATTTTTTACGGCTACGGCGCGTCGCCCATCCTGGTTGACGACAAGCTGATCCTGTCCGTGGATCAGGACCTGGGGGCGTACCTGCTGGCCGTGGACAAGAACACCGGAAAAACCAAATGGAAGATCGATCGTCCCGAAGTCATTTCAGGTTATTCGACGCCGACCATATATCAGCCTGAACAAGGCGCGAAGCAGTTGATCATTCCGGAATCGTTTCAGCTCTCGGCTTATTCGGTGGCCGACGGGCGCCGCGTCTGGTGGGTGAGGGGACTGGCCTGCGAGATGAAGTCGGTCGTCAGTTACGACAACGAATATTTATATATAAATGGATGGGGCTTTCCGCAGAATCAACCGGGCCAGCAGATTCCGACAGTCCCATTCGCCGAAGGCCTGGGGAAATACGACCTGGATAAAGACGGCGTGATCGCCAAATCCGAACTCGAAAAAGTCGATCGGGCGAGCGGCGACAAGATAGGCCTCATGCTCAAGGTCGCTTTTGAAGCCTTCGATCTGGATCGCGACCAGAAGCTCAACGCGAAGGATTGGGAGGTTTTTCGCTCGATGATGGCTTCGGAGAACGGATTGCTGGCGATCAAACTCGGCGGCGAAGGCGACGTTACCGAGAAGGCGATCCGCTGGAAATATCAACGAATGGTGCCGCAGGTACCGTCAACGCTGCTCTATCAGGGGACGTTGTTTATGGTCAACGACAGCGGCATCCTGATCTCGTTCGACCCGGCGACGGGCAATGTAATCAAACAGGGCCGCTTGAAAGGCGCGATCGACAAATACTTCGCCTCGCCCGTCGGCGCCGACGGCAAGGTCTATCTGGTCAGTCAGGACGGAACGGTTTCGGTTGTGAGAGCGGCGGGCGAATGGGAAACGCTGGCGGTCAACGCGCTCGGCGATGAAGTTTTCGCCACGCCCGCGATCGCCGACGGGAAGCTTTACGTGCGAACGGCGGGCGCGCTGTATTGCTTCGGAAAATGAACACCGGTGAACGCGAATCTTTTTCTCGATCTTATGATCCGCTCGTTCTGCGGCGTCATGGCCGGCATTCGTGAATATTCGTGTTCATTCGTGGCTGCTGCTTCTTCTTAAATACTATAGAATCCGGCTTCGGTTCGGCATATCAACAATTCAGGGTCAAAATGCACAAGGAGAAAAAACGCTCGATGCTTTGGATTATGTTCGCCATAGGCGCGGCTCTCTCATGGGGAGTTTACGGCGCGATGCTTCATCAGGGACAGGTCAAACTCGGCAGCCCGCTTCGGGCGCTGCTCTGTGTCGGCGTCGCGTATTTTTTGATCGGCGTCATCGTTCCGGTCATCATGCTCGGTTCGCAGGGGCAGTTGAGCGGCCAGGGCTGGAACGCCTTCGGCGCGACGACGGCGACGGCCGCCGGCGCTCTCGGCGCGATCGGCGCGGTTTGCATCATCCTGGCTTTCAAGAGCGGCGGCCTGCCTACATACGTAATGCCGCTGGTATTCGGAGGCGCGCCGGTCATCAATGTGCTGTTCACGATGCTGATTCACCCACCGAAGAACGCCCCGAACCCGCTGCTCTTCGTCGGATTTCTGCTGGTCGTGCTGGGCGCGAGCATGGTTCTATATTTCAGGCCGCAATCATAATTCGATTCTTCGGCGACAATAACGATCAAATACGGGAGGAGGAGGTATGTCTACACCGAAAAGATTGATCGAATCGAACCGTCCGCGACACGAGACGCCATACATCTTTGGGAGGAGTTTGTCCTGGCCGGGGGTGACAGTCGGGCACGTCCGCATGTTTCCAGGCGAAATGTCCAACACAAAAATGGGCATGCACCACATTTACATCCCCCTGGACGGATCGTATGAAGGAACGATGGTGGCAGCCGGAGGACATATCGTTCACAGCAAACGAACCGTCGGCCAGGCCAGTATCGTGCCCGCAGGCCAGCAATATCAAGCGGTCTGGAAGGAGGAATTTGAAGATGTGGGAATTCATCTCGACCCTGATTTCATCTCGCGCCAGGCCAGGGAACTGGTACAAACCGACTGCATAGACCTGATCCGCGCCTGCGAAATCGGCGACCCCCTGGTTCATCAAATCGGCCGGTCGCTGGCCGACGAAGTCGATGCCGGGGCGCCTGGCGGGGCGATTTACGCCGAATCCCTGGTCAATACTCTGGTCGCCCACATAATCAGACATTACTCGTCCGCTGGCGAAAGATTTCAACGTCATCTCGGCGGACTGCCGAAACATAAATTGCGCCGCGTCGCTGAATTCATAGAGGAAAACCTGGAACACGATCTGACGCTGGCCGAAATCGCCGAGATGGCGGATTTGAGTCCGTTCCATTTCGCCCGGGCTTTCAAACAGGCGACCGGCTCGACGCCGATTCAGTTCCTGATGCGGCGCAGGATCGATCTCGCCAAACGGCTGCTGGTCGAAAGCGAAATGCCGATAGTCGAGATCGGGCTGCGCGCCGGCTTCAAGAACCAGAGCCACTTCACCACCCTCTTTCGCAAAATCACCGCGATGACGCCCAGGGCGTATCGCAATGAACATCTGATCTGAATTTCCAGCAAGCATAGAAAAAAAGCGGCAATCAGTCGAAAGATTGATCGCCGCTTTTTTTCTATGCTCCAGCCTGTAGCGGATTGCAATGCCCGTACGTAACAAAAAGCGTTACGGTATGGGTCGCTTACGCCATTAGTTGGTACACAAATCAAGAGATGGGCTTGCGTCCCGGCAGGGACGCCGGAGATTAGCCGGTGGTGGAGCGCAGCGGAACCACCGGTGTTGGTCAAAACAGATTTTGCGTCCCGGCAGGGACGCCGGACCCGAGTCCGGAGCGAGCATTATCCTGTTCCTGCGCCCTTCCAGGGCGCATAACTCCTCGGGCCAGGGTTCCGGTGGTTCCGCTGCGCTCCACCACCGGCTAATTTCCGCTGCGCTCCACCACCGGCTAATTTCCGCTGCGCCTCCGGCGCAAGGACTTGTGTACAAACCAATGGCTTACGCTCCCCATACCGTAAAGGAGAAACTTCATGACCGCAAAGCGACAGGATGTCGGACTGATACTAAAGCTGTACGAGTTACGGCGCGATGAAGTGATGCGCCGGGCGCGCAACTGGTACGCGACTGAATTTCAGCCCCAAGGCGCCAAAGACGTTATCAAGCTGATGATCAGCGGCCAGGAACAGAGCGCGTATTATCGAATGATCACTTCCTATTGGGACATGGCCGCGTCATTCGTCAACAACGGCGGCATCGACGAGAAGATGTTCCTCGAAGCCAATACCGAACACATAGGAATTTTCGCCAGAATCGAACCATTCATCGCCGAAGTGCGCGAGGCATTCGGCGAAGCCGATTATCTGATTCAACTCGAACGGCTCGTCATGAGAATCCCGAACGCCAGAGAGATCATGGCCAACCGGCGCAAACTCTTTGAGCGGTGGGCGAAACCCATACAGACGTAGCCGCAATCAACCGGACTAAACAGACTCGCCGATTGAGAGCGAGAAGGAGGGAGCATGCGAAATCGAATCTTCATCACATTGCTGTTACTCGCGCTCACCGCCGCGGCCGTGAGCGTCAAGGCCCAGATAAACGACGCCAACGACGCCATAGATCGTGGCAACGGGTTTTTCCATCGCGGGCAGTACGGGCTGGCGATCTTTGAATATAAAAGCGCGTTGAATTGGCCCGGCGGCCATCAGGCCCGCGCCCGTTTCAACATAGGCGTTTGCAAGCACAAACTGGGGCGTTTGCGCGAGGCCCTGGCCGAATATCGCGCGGCGATCAAATTGCGCGAAGGCCAATATCCATTGGCTTTTTACGCGTTAGGCGTCGCGCTACAGGATTTGCGGCGATACCCGGAAGCCCGCGAAGCTTTCGCGCAGGCGGTGAAGAGTTCTGGCGGAAAGCATGCCGAGGCTTTATTCGAACTGGCCCTGGAATCGCAGCGCGCCGGAGACGATCGCGCCGCGGTCGAGCATTACCGCCGGGCCGTCGCGCAATCGAAAGACAACATTCCCGCCTGCCATAACAACCTGGGAGTGATCCTGGCCAGGGCCGGGCTGTTGGAGGAAGCGGAGCGCGAGTTCGAGACCGCGGTCAAACGATCAGGCGGCAAATTCGCCGAGGCCAGTCAAAACCTCGCCCGCCTTCGGCAAATGCTCGATGGCGCCTCGCCCGGGATAATCGCCGGCATGAAAACGCCCGGAATAAAAGCCGAATGACCCATTTTCCAAAAGACAAATAGGACAAATAGGACAAATGGGACATAATATATATGTCCCATTTGTCCCATTTGTCCTATTTTTTCCGAGGAACGCCAACAATGATCTATCACACCATCAGCGACATTCTGGCCGCTAACGAACAGGCGCAAGCGCGGTTCACGGCCACAGTCTCGAATCTGACCGAGGCTCAAGCCAATTTCCGGCCGGATGAAAATCAATGGACAATCGCGGAGATTGTCGAACACGTCAGCATCGTTGACGGCAATTTCCTGCGGCTGACGCACAAACTGCTGAAAGAGGCGGAATCGGCGCCCAAACCACCTAAAGCCGATCTGAATCTGGGCCACACTTCACTCGATGAAAACGGCCATCAGCATCCGGGACCGTTCCCGGCGCCCGAGCGCGTGCGGCCGCAAGGCGGCGTTGGGATAGAGGATTCGCTGGCGAAGATGCAGGCGTCGCTGGCCGGCTTCGTGGAGATTCAATCACGGCTCGAAGCCGTCGACCTCTCCGAACAGGTATTCCCACACCCGTTTGTAGGTCCGATCAACGCTTATCAGTGGATGGTTCTGCTGGGCGAACACGAAGACCGCCATCGCGGGCAGATCGAGAGGGTGAAAGCGGCCGCCGGATTTCCTCTTTAAAACAAAGCGTCGAGAGCGTCGCTGACCGAACGCACGCCGATAATTTCCAAACGGTCATCTTCCGGCAGCCCGTTCAGGTTGTTCTTAGGCAGGACGACGCGCTTGAATCCCATTCGGGCGGCCTCGCGCAATCGCACGGCGGCGTGGTCGGTCGCGCGAATTTCGCCGGCCAGACCGACTTCGCCGAACACGACGGTGTGTTCGTTGATCGGAATGTTGCGGAAGCTCGAAGTCACAGCCGCGACGATTCCCAGGTCGACCGCGGGTTCATCCAGGGAAATTCCCCCGACCAGATTGACGAAGATATCGTCGCCGGAGAGGTGAAAACCGACCCGTTTTTCGAGCATCGCCACCAGCAGCGCCACTCGATTGATCTCGACGCCCTGGGTAGTGCGACGGCCCGTTCCGAATTTCGATGAACTGACCAGCGCCTGGATTTCAACCAGCATCGGCCGCGTG
>DASUFM010000385.1:0-2393 GCA_036274535.1 Blastocatellia bacterium | reverse complement strand
GATGAACATCACGCCTCAGTGGTCGCCCGACGGAGAGAAACTGGCGTTCAACAGCTCGCGCGGCACGCACAGCTTAATCGGCGTCTTCGACTTCGAGAAGCGGACAATTAAATACATTGAACCGTCAATCGACCGCGACAGCGCGCCGCGATGGTCGCTCGACGGCAAGCGCATCGCGTTCATCCGCCAGCCGGCGCGCGGCCCCCGGCCGCGGGCGATATTCCAGGAACAGCCTGCGCCATGGACGATCCGGGTCGCCGACCTGGCCTCGGCTCTTTCGGGCGGCGAAGCGCGCGAGGTCTGGCGCAGCGGCGATACGTTGAACGATTCGTATCCGCAGATAGCAGGCGCGGATGTGTTGAACTGGGCGGCGGACGACAGACTGGTCTTCGCTTCCGAGATGGATGGATGGCTGCGGCTGTATTCGATTCCGGCCGGCGGCGGCGAAGTTAAGGCGCTGACGCCCGGCCAATGCGAAATCGAGACCTTCAGTTTTACCAGGGACCGGAGCGCGATCACTTTCTCTTCAAATTGCGGCGATGTTGACCGGCGGCATCTGTCTCAAGTCGGCGTTGACGGAACAGGAAAGCCCGAGCCGATTACCGAAGGCGAGACGATTGAGTGGGGGCCTGTTCACGCAGGCGCCTACATCGTTTACATGGAGTCTGACGCGCAACGACCGGCCGGACTGCGCGCTCTGCCCGCAGGGCGTGGGAGTAATCACCTGGTTAAATTGATCGGGCCGGAGACTCTGCCCGGAGATTTTCCGGCTCCGAACCTGGTCAAGCCAAAACAGGTCGTATTCAAAGCCGCCGACGGGCTTGAAATCCACGGACAACTCTTCCTGCCTAAAGACGCGAAGCCGGGCGAAAAATTGCCCGCGGCGATCTTCATGCACGGCGGCCCCAGGCGGCAGATGATGCTCGGCTGGCATAACATGTACTATTACCACAACGCCTACGGCTTCAATCAGTATCTTGCGAGCAGGGGCTATGCGGTATTGTCGGTCAATTATCGCCTGGGCATCGGCTATGGCCGCGCGTTTCGGCAGGCCAGGAACGACGGCCCGCGTGGCGCTTCGGAATATCAGGACATCGTGGCCGCCGCGCAATACCTGCGTTCGCGCGACGACATTGACCGATCGCGGATCGGATTGTGGGGCGGCAGTTATGGCGGTTATCTGACCGCGCTTGGTCTGGCGCGCAACTCTGATCTGTTTGCCGCAGGAGTTGACATTCACGGCGTACACGATTGGTCGCTGCGGCTTTCTAACGCGGACCGGAACGAGTACGGCCGTGACGCCGTCAGGATCGCGGTTGAGTCTTCGCCCATAGGCTCGGTTGAAAAATGGCGCTCGCCAGTGTTGCTGATTCACGGCGACGACGACCGCAACGTGGCCTTCGCGCAAACAGTGGAGCTTGCGCGGCGGTTGCGCGAATTGAAAGTCCCGCATGAAGTGATCGTCTTTCCCGACGAGGTTCACGACTTCCTGCTGCACCGCCACTGGCTGGAGATTTACAACGCAGCCGCGAAGTTTCTGGACAAACACCTGAAGGAAGCGAAGCCCGCCGCGCCCGCCGCCCCTGCTGGAGGAACTCAGCGCGTTTCGAAACTCGACTTCCTGATCCGAGGCGGCAATGTGATTGACGGCGCCGGGACGGACGCGATCAAAGTGGATGTGGGCGTCGCGGGCGACCGCATCGTCTTCCTGGGCGACGCCGAGAAAGAGAATCTTCAAGCCGACCGCGTGATCGACGCGGCCGGCCTGGTCGTCGCGCCCGGATTCATAGATCCGCACACGCACGCCGACGACGACCTCTTCAATCCGAAGCGCGCCGCCAATCTCGCATACCTGACGCAGGGCGTGACGACCGTCTTCATAGGTTCCGACGGCCGCAGCCGAATCCCGCTTGCAAACGCATTGGAGAAATTGCAGTCACAGGGCATCGGCACGAACGTCGCATCCTTCGTCGGCCATGGCTCCGTTCGGCAGTCGGTGATGGGAATGAGCGACGCCGCGCCGACGCCGGAACAACTCGAAAAGATGAAATCTCTGGCGCTGGAAGGTATGGACGCCGGCGCTCTGGGCCTGTCCACGGGACTATATTACGCGCCTGGCAGTTACGCGAAGACCGAAGAGGTGATCGAGTTGTCTAAAGTCGCGGCCGAACGCGGCGGCGTTTATGACACTCATCAGCGCGACGAAAGCTCATACACTATCGGTCTGCTGGCCTCGATTGAGGAGATAATCCGCATCGGACGCGAAGCGAAAATTCCAGTTCACGTCTCGCACATCAAGGCGCTGGGCTCCGACGTCTGGGGCAAGAGCGGGGAAGCCATAGAGATCATCAACCGCGCTCGCGCCGAAGGCGTCAACGTCACGGCCAACCAAT
>DASUFM010000384.1:0-2668 GCA_036274535.1 Blastocatellia bacterium | reverse complement strand
ACACGATGTACGAGATGGTGCTGGCCTTGCCGCAGGAGGCGCGTGACAACAAGCTGGTTCCCGCCGCGGTCATTGATACAGGCCCCGTGCTCACGCATATCGACCCGGTTGTGCTGGTGACGTTGCTCTGGGTGAGGAGCGGCAGGCTGCCGGGACGCGCCCATTTCGCCACCGGCTTGCCGATGAACAAGCCGCTCTCTCGCCAGAAGGTCCGAGAGGAGTACGAAGAGTTCAGCCGCCGCAGAGCCGTCCAGGAGGTGCTGGCCGAGATGAAGCGCGCCGATTTTCTGTTCACCAGCCTCGGCTGCCTGAATGTTGACCCCGCTTATGAAAAACTCGCGCCGCGCCCTCACCGATACATGCTTGAAAACCTGAAGCTGACCGAAGTCGCCCTGCTCAAAGAAGGCGCCGTCGGCGACATCAACTATTCATTTTTTGCCGAAGACGGGGCGACGGAGCCCGAATGGAATATTTTTCCGGCGCTGGGCGTAGCGCAGGCCCAGGCGATGGTGAAAGCCCAAAAGACGGTAGTGGTGGCGGCGGGCCGCTATAAAACGGCGGCGTTGCGGGCGGCGCTCCGAGGGAATTTGTTCAACGTCCTTATTACCGACGAACTGGCGGCCAAAGAATTATTGGACGGAGATTGAGCGGGAAACCCATAGTGGCGGCGTTTGAAGCCGGACGACAGTCGGCGTCACGATGGCCGAACCACTCAAGACGAATATCGTTATCGGCGCCCTGGCCGAAATCGGCGTCATCATCTTGCTTTTTGAGGTCGGCCTCGAATCCGACCTCGGCGAAATGCTCGGTGACCAGCCAAAAGTCGTTCCGGTGAGCCAAGTCGCTTAACCGCCGATGAATCGATTACAATCGTGCGCCATTCCCAGATTGGGGGGAGCCAATTCACAGCGATTTCCCCTTATTAATATGACTCATCAGTCTTGAGGCAGGATATTTCTCATGGACGCTCATACAGGTTACAACCGTTGTGCCGAAGCTGAGGCGCTATATACGCATTGGCTCCGCAAGGCGTTGGACAGGCGGATGAGACTCATTCAGAGGATTTTTTGTGGACGGATGGGACAGGGATATGGACGGGCGCCACACTTCGTTGACACCCCCTCCCCATAAACGCTCGCTCCTTATCGCCGACATCAGGGAAGGTCGCCGGGCTCCCGACGTAACCCGCTATTATAACGGCGCGCTATATGCCGGGCGCGCCTTCGGCTCGATATTCATCGAGTCTTCTGTAGAGCGTCTTGCGGTCGAGGCCAAGTAGCTCCGCCGCCCGCGACTTGTTGCCGCCCGTGCGGCGCAGGACTTCCAAAATGTATTCACGCTCCAACTCTCGCAAGGTCATATTCTGTTCGACCGATCGCGCGATCAGCGCCGACGCGCCGCCGCTGGTGCGCACGCGCTCCGGCAAATCATCCGGCATGATGGCTGTTCCACGAGCGAATGCTACCGCGCGCTCGATGGCGTTCTCCAACTCGCGCACATTCCCCGGCCACGAATAGGCGGTGAGGATGGCGAGCGCTTCGGACGACACGTCGAGCGGCGGCCTTTTGGCGGCTTCGGCCGCTTTGTTGACGAAATGCTCGACCAGCAACGGGATGTCGAACGAACGTTCGCGTAACGGCGGAGCCTTAAGCCGAATGACGTTCAGTCGCCAGAACAAATCCTCGCGAAAGCGCCCATCACGCACATCCTGTTCCAGATCGCGATTGGTCGCCGCGACCACGCGCAGGTCTACTGAGTTCTCGACATTAGCGCCGACGCGGCGAACGGCGCCCTCCTGCAGCGAGCGCAGCAACTTCGGCTGCACCGGCGGCGGCAATTCTCCGACCTCGTCCAGGAAGAGAGGTGCCGCCGTCGGACGCCTCGATCAGCCCGGCGCGCGGCTGCTTTGCGCCCGTGAAAGCGCTTCCTGTGTGACCGAACAATTCCGATTCGATCAACTCCGCAGGGATCGCCGCGCAGTTGACCGGGACGAAATCGCCCTTCCGCGCTGACATATCATGAACCGCGCGCGCGATGAGTTCCTTGCCGGTTCCCGACTCGCCGATGACGAGCACCGTGCTCGCGCCGCGGGCGGCGAGCGCGATGTGATCGAATAATTCGCGCATCGGACGCGAGGCGCCAATGATATGCGGCGGGGCCGCCGGCTGTTCGCGGCGTAATCGCGCCTGCTCACGCTGAGCCGCGCTCTCTCCCAGCGCCTCTTCAACCAGGCGCAGAAAGTCGCGGTTCTCGAAAGGCTTGGTCAGGTATTGATAAGCGCCCGCCTTGACCATTTCCACCGCCTGCTCGACAGAACCAAATGCCGTAATTACGATGACCGGCGCCTCCGGGCGCGACTCACGCGTTTTCGCCAACAACTCATGCCGGTCATTTCGGGCATTCGCACGTCGGTGATCACCAGGTCGATCATTTCAGACTCTTTTTCGAAGCGCGCGAGCGCCTGCCGCCCGTTGGCCGCGACTAGGGTCTCGTAACCGGCGTCTTCCAGCACCTCCTGAAGCAAGTCGCGCATGTCATCGTTATCTTCAGCAATCAACGCTCGTTCTCTCATACCGGTTTTCACATGCCTTTCATCTATACCTTGATTCCGGCCGCGTTCATTATACCCAGGAGTAAAATGGAGTAAGCCAGAGATAGTGCAATCCCT
>DASUFM010000383.1:0-6220 GCA_036274535.1 Blastocatellia bacterium | reverse complement strand
CCTTAAAAATTAGAAAAAAGCGTCCAGTATGTACCAACTCGCCGTGAGCAGCAGCAACGCGACTGCGAGGCCGTAAGCGACGAATTTCAGCCGCTCTCTTAACCCGTTTCCCCGCATTTCATATTCAAGGAATGCGGGCTGGCTTCGCTTCAGCGAGGCTTCGGCCGTTAGCCGTTTTTTGGAGGCTTTGCGGGAGCGTTTTTTATCTTTTTCATTCGCGAATATCAGCATCCCGAATACTAAACGCCTCTCGGGATCATCAACGGCTCCCGCGTCCGCTCCCATAAAAAGCTTCTCGACTTTATGCACCTTCTCCAATGCGGCTCGCGCGATAGCCTCGGCTTCAGCTCTCTTCTTGTCGGCTTCCTGCGCCCTGGCCGTCGCCTCAAGGGCCATGGTGAAGAGCTCCGCCCTCCGTTTTTCCAACTCGGCGATAACGCGTTTGATCTTTTGGCCGGAAGCCGGGTTGAGCAACCCTGATACTGAACCTGCGGCGACTCCTGTCCCCGCCACTCTTGCCGCTGCTGGAGGATTTATTACATCCTGTTCGAATTGTTGCGGCAATGCGCCGCTTTGGACACTGCTTTGGACACCGTTTTGGGCGGACTCTTTCTTCGGCGGGACGACCAGGATTTCACGTTGTTGAAGTCGCCCCGATCCCAGCGGGATATACGTTCGCTCTAGCATATATATTCGGTTCGCTTATCTTTGATATTATCTCGATATCTCAAGGGGAACCTTGGGGAGATTTTGAAATCATAACATCTCATCCTTTAATAGACAAATCTTTCTGCTAATATGTCGAGTCATTTGAGTGAGTCCTGACCTCACAATATCGGCGCCGCGCAGGCGCCGAAGTCGCTAAAGAACAAATTCGGAGCGATCCCAATTCGGAGCGATCCCAATTCGGAGTGGTCCCGATTCGGAGTGGTCATGGAAGAAATCTTTGGGCGCAATGGTCTGATTGCGCATTATCATCCGGATTATGAACACAGGCCCGGCCAACTGGCGATGGCCCAGGCGGTGGCCGAGGCCCTGGAACAGCGCCATCACCTGCTCGTCGAAGCCGGCACCGGCATCGGAAAAACGCTGGCGTACCTCATTCCGGCGATCGCCACGGGCCGTCGAATAATAGTCTCGACAGGCACCAAGAATCTGCAGGAGCAGATTTTCTATAAGGACATTCCATTTCTGCAATCGATCCTTCCAAGGAAGTTCAAAGCGACCTTTTTGAAAGGGCGATCGAATTATGTTTGCCTGAACCGGCTGAAGCGCGCGGAGTCCAGCCCGGTGCTCGACGGGCTGGAAGAGATGGATTATTTCGACATGGTCAACAAATGGGCTTATCAGAGCCAGACCGGCGACCGGGCGGAACTCAAGGAATTGCCTGACAAGGTTTCGTTCTGGCGCCACATAGACGCGCGGTCGGACATCTGCGTCGGCCAGAAATGTCCGAGTTTCGAATCATGCTTCATCACGAAGGCCCGCCAGGCCGCGCTCGAATCGGACATCGTTATCGTCAATCATGCGCTTTTCTTCGCCGACCTCGCGCTGCGCGACAAGGAATGGGGCCAGGTCCTGCCCGATTACAGCGCGGTGATCTTCGACGAAGCCCATCAACTCGAAGACATCGCCGCGCAATATTTCGGCGCCGGCGTCTCCAGTTACCAGATCGATGATCTGCTGGGCGACATTTCGCGGATGGCCCTGACCGACGTCGATGCCGCGCGCGAGATCACAAAGGCCGGGTCGCGCGTCTCCACGATGGCCGACAATTTCTGGCTGAGTCTTTCCGGCCTTCTGGCCACGAGTTTCGACGGCCCTGGGCGGTTCTTATTGCGCAAGGACATGTTCGTTCGCAAGCGGCGCGACGGCGAATACGAGGCGACCCCGGCCGGCGAGAGCTTCGTAAACCTGAAAACCGCGCTCCAACGTTTAAAAGCCGCGCTGCAGGTCGTCAAGAACGCGCCGCCGGAAATGGAAGCGATGCTGCGCCGCGTCGAACAGGTTCTTTTCGATCTGGAATTCATCGTCGGCGCCGACGACGAGTTGTTTGTTTACTGGCTCGAACGCCGTGGGCGGGGGATCTTCCTGCAGGCCACGCCGATTGACGCTTCGGGCATTTTGAATGACCGTCTCTTCTCTCAGGTTGAGAGCGTCGTCCTGACCTCGGCGACGCTGACCAGCGCCGGTTCCTTCGATTTCATACGCTCGCGCCTGGGCGTCGATCAGGCGGCGGAGTTGATCGCCGAGTCGAATTACGACTACCAGGAACAATCGCTGCTTTACCTGCCGCCGAAGATGCCTGACCCTCGTGACGCCGGATTTCAGCAGGCGGCGGCTAATGAAATCGCCGGGATTCTCAACGCCAGCCAGGGGCGCGCCTTCGTGCTTTGCACCAGTTATTCGCAGATGCAGGCGCTGCGCGAGATGGTCGAATACAGGATCGATTTCCCGGTCTTCATGCAGGGCGAAGGCTCGAATACCGGCGTCCTGGACAAATTCCGCTCGACGCCGAACGCCGTCCTCTTCGCCACAGCGAGTTTCTGGCAGGGCGTGGACGTACGGGGCGAGGCGCTCTCCTGCGTGATCATCGATAAATTGCCTTTCGCCGTTCCGTCCGACCCGGTGATCGGCGCGAGGCAGCGCTACATTGACAGTCATGGCGGAAACAGTTTCAACGGTTACTCGGTCCCGTCGGCGATCATCACTTTGAAACAAGGGCTCGGGCGATTGATCCGTAGCGCGACCGACCGCGGCGTGCTCTCCATCCTGGACCCCCGGATCGTTACCAAAGGCTACGGGCAACAGTTTCTGAAGAGCCTGCCGCCGTCGCGCATCACCCGAAAAATAGAAGACGTCGAACGGTTTTTTGCCGGATAATTTGTCCGGATCAGTACCGCTCGCGGTACTGACTTCGTTAACAGAGTGTTAAATATGATTCCACCTCGGAATTTTTGCCGCGACGCTTAATGTTTTTCCTGACGAAGCCATCACGCGAGAGAATTCAAAGCGTCATTGACGCTTCGCGAGATGCCTCATTCAATTACGCTGAGGTCGGCCGGTCTCTCGGGCCCACGCCGGCTGGCTACGTCGCCAATCACGGCCGCGTCAGGCTCGGATACGGCGAATTGGCTTTCAACAAAGCTGTCGGAGCCCTCCGAAAATGGAAGATGTTCGACCTCGGTTGGGCGAGCATATGCTGGCCTGACGCCGGGGTCGAAGTCGGAACGGTGGTGGCCACGCTCGCGCGCCATTTCGGCTTCTGGTCGTTGCATCCCGCGCGAATCGTTTTCCTGATTGACGACGACGACGGGCAAATACGCAGGAGCGGCTTTGCGTACGGCACACTGCAGGGACATGGCGAGCGTGGCGAAGAGACCTTCATCATAGAACGGCATTCCGCCGACGACAGCGTCTGGTATGACTTGCGCTCGTTTTCCAGGCCCGGGCAGGCGCTGACGACGCTCGGCTATCCGCTCGCGCGCATGCTGCAGAAACGTTTTGCGAGGGAGTCAACACAAGTCATGCTGAAAGCGGTTGGAGAAGGCCGGAGCGATTAGCTATCATTCGTTTCGTTTCGTTTTACAAACTACTTTACCGGAGGCGCCATGCCATTAAAGCGCAACTTCTTGCTGCGCGTTTTGTTTTGTCTGACAATCATTGCGAATACCACGCCGGGCCTCGTCCGCGCGTCAGATCGCGAAATCAATTGGGACGATGTTCAACAGGAAGCCCTGGACTTATTCGTTCAATACCTCAAGGTAGACACCAGCAACCCACCGGGCAATGAGGTTCGCGCGGCGGAATTTTTCGCCGGCGTTTGCAAGCGCGAAGGCATCGAGCATCGAATCTTCGAGCCTGTCCCCGGCCGCGCCACGCTCTGGGCGAGGCTGCGCGGCGACGGGAGCAAGCGTCCGCTCATCCTGCTCAATCACACCGACGTAGTTCCGCACGACAAGGAGTTCTGGACCGTCGACGCTTTCAGCGGCCTCATCAAGGACGGGTTCATTTACGGGCGCGGCGCGATGGACATGAAATCGCTGGGGATGGCGCAGTTCGTCACCCTGCTGACGCTCAAACGCGCGCAGGTTCCGCTCAAACGCGACGTGATCTTTCTGGCCACGGCTGACGAGGAGGCCGGCGGATTGAACGGCGCGGGCTGGTTTGTGAAGAATCATCGTGATTTGATCGCCGGCGCAGAGTTCCTCTTCAACGAAGGCGGCTCCAACATAGTGGACCCGAACGGGCGAGTCCTGACCATCGGCGTCGGGCCTTCGGAGAAAACGCCCGCCTGGCTGCGATTGACCGCCACCGGCGAAGGAGGCCACGGTTCGGTCCCCCGTCCGAATTCGTCAGTCAACCGGCTGCTGCGCGCCCTGAACCGCCTGCTCGATTACTCGCCCCCGCCGAGATTGACGCCGGTAGTCGAACAATACTTCAAATCCGTCGCGCCGTTGCGGCCCCCCGACCAGGCGGCGAAATTCGCCTCCATCCGCGAGTCGATCAAGGACCCCGGATTTTTGCGGCGGCTCGAAAGCGATCCTTTCGCCCGCGCGATCATCCGCAACACGATTTCGATCACGGTGCTGCAGGGAAGCAATAAGATCAACGTCATCCCGCCCGCCGCTTACGCTGAGATCGATACGCGGCTCACGCCGGGCGAAAAACTGGACCGCTGGATCGCGGAATTGCGCGGCGTGATCAAGGACGATTCGATCAAGATCGATCCGATCCTGTCGTTCGAGGCCAACGCCTCGCCGACAGATTCCGAACTGGTCAGGACGGTGGCCGCGATCAGCAAACAGCGCTATCCACAGGCGATCATCACCTATCCGGTCCTGGCCGGATTCACCGACAGTCACTATTTCCGTGATCTGGGCGTGATGGGCTACGGCTTCTCTCCTTTCGTGGCTTCGCCGCGCGAACTCGGCGGGGGTTATCACGGCAACGACGAACACATCGGCCGAAAAGCCTATACAGAAGGCGTCAGGTTTTTTTACGAAATAGTCGAGCGACTAGTGAAATGAAAAGGAGATCCAATGAAAGCAATCATTTTGCGCGAGCTTGGCGCGGCTGAAAATCTGAAACTCGAAGAGGTTCCCGATCCGCAACCCGGCGCGGGCGAGGCCGTGGTCAGACTGAAAGCCGCTGCGCTCAATCACCGGGACGTTTTCATCTGGCAAAACCTTTATCCGGGCATCAAATTGCCGGCCATTCTGGGCAGTGACGGAGCGGGCGTAGTAGCCGCCGTCGGAGAAGGCGTCGATCAATCCTGGATCGGGCGGGAAGTAGTTATCGAGCCCGGGCTCGATTGGGGGCCTGGTGAAGAGACTCAGGGCGGGAATTACCGCATCCTGGGAATGCCGGAAGACGGGACTTACGCCGAGATGATCAAAATCCCGGCGGAGAATCTTCATCCGAAGCCTGCGCATCTGACTTTTGAAGAAGCCGCGGCGCTGCCGCTCGCCGGTCTGACGGCGTATCGCGCCGTCGCCACTCGCGCGAAAGTCAAAGCGGACGAGACCGTGCTCGTGACCGGCATCGGCGGCGGCGTGGCTATGTTCGCGGCGCAGATCGCCAGGCAACTCGGCGCGCGAGTCTTCGTCACTTCGGGCAGCGACGACAAACTGGCTCGGGCCCGCGAACTCGGCGTCGAAGGCGGCGCGAATTACAAGAACCCCAATTGGGGCAAAACGATCACCGAGATGACCGGCGGCGGCCCGGACGTTGTGATCGACAGCGCGGGCGGACAATCGATGGAAACCGCGATCAAGATAATCAAACAGGCGGGCCGCATAGCCTTTTACGGCGCTACAACCGGCCTGGCCAAGATCGATCTCTATCGCTTCTTCTTCAAACAATTGTCGCTGCTGGGTTCGACCATGGGCAGCCCGCGCGAGTTCGCAGCGTTCTTAAAACTCTACGACCAGGCGAAACTGCATCCGGCGGTCGATCAGGTTTTCCCATTAGCTGAAGCCGCCGCCGCGCACAAGCGCATGAACGAGAGCGAACAGTTCGGGAAGATCGTCTTGAAAATCGAATAAACTATTCCGCGGGCTTCAGCCACTGGGGAGATTGGTAAAGGCGCGGTTTTCACCGCAGAGGCGCGGAGCGCGCAGAGCCTGCGCAGAGTGACTCCGCGCTCCCTCTGCGTTCTCCGCGCCTCCGCGGTGAATGGAATGGCATTGTCAATCAACCCGATTTGTAAACTTTCTTT
>DASUFM010000382.1:0-3258 GCA_036274535.1 Blastocatellia bacterium | reverse complement strand
CCGGGTCGAGCCCGCCCGATCCGGGAAGCGGCGTCGTATTCAGCAACTCCAGCCGAAATTGCACCGGATCTTTTCCGGCGGCATGCGCCAGTTCGTCAATAAACGACTGAATGACGAAGGCGTAGACATTGCTGCCCGGCGCGCGCAAAGCGCCCGTTTTCAGGCCCAGTGGCATCACCGAAGTGTGGAGTTCGAAATTCGGCGCATAACGCGCGGGAAATTCACCGGGTTGTAACGCGGCGGAAGGCGCAAAACGTTCGCCGTCGCCCCAGGTTACAAAATGGTTACGCCAGGCGATAAGTTTGCCGGAGGCGTCCAGCCCCGCTTTCAAATATTGAAACCCGGCGGGACGATAATAATCGTTGGTCATATCGTCTTCACGGGTCCACAACACTTTGACCGGGGCGCCGACAGTTTTGGATATCCACGCGGCCTCGACCATGTAATCGTTATACAGGCGGCGCCCGAAGCCGCCGCCGGCGCGCAACATGTGAATGGTGATGCTGCTCTCGGGAATCCCGAGCGTTTTGGCTACCAGAGCGCGCCCGCCTGCCGGCGTCTGGCTGGTCGTCCAGATTTCCACTTTGCCGTCCTTGAAATGGGCCGTGGTGTTTTGCGGTTCGAGCGGCGCGTGCGAGATGAACGGGAACGAATACGCGCCTTCCACGACTTTGGCGGCGCTTTTTAACGCCGCATCCGTATCGCCGTCTTTTCGCATCGTGCGCGCCGGGGCCTGTTTCGATAGTTCTTCGGCGCGTTTGGCGAAAGCGTCGCTGCTTTGGTCAGCCCAGCGGCCTTCGTTCCATTTAACAACCAGCTTTCCCCTCGCGGACTGCGCCGCCCACCAATTGTCGGCGACAATGGCGATGCCCGGCAATAATCCCGGATCGCCCTGCAACACATTTGCGCTGACGTCCGCGCCTTCGACCACAAAGGCGTGACGAATTTTCGGCAACGCCTTGATCGCGTCGATATTGGCGCTCGCCACTTTGCCGCCGAACACCGGGCATTTGTGATAGACGGCGTAGAGCATGCCGGGCAGCGTGAAATCGATGCCGAAGAGCGGCTTTCCGGTGACGATGGCGGGCGTGTCCACGCCGCGAGTGGCGCGCCCTATGATTTTGTAATCCTTCGGATCCTTCAGTTTCAGAGTCTTCGGATCAGGTTCGGGAAGGGCGGCTGCTTTGGCCGCGAGTTCGCCGTATCCCAGCGAACGATTGGAAGCCGCATGCAGCACGCGGCCCGAAGCCGTGGAGCACTCTGATTCAGGCACGCCCCAGGATTGCGCCGCCGCGGCGATCAACATTTGACGGCCCGCGGCGCCGACCTGCCGCAACGGGTTCCAGCCGCTGGGCACGGCGTTGCTGCCGCCTGAAAACTGTGCGCCGTATTTCGCGTCCAGATCCGCTTGCTCGACTTTCACGTTCTTCCAGTCCACATCCAGTTCCTCGGCGATGATCATCGGCAGCAGGTTTCTGACGCCCTGTCCGATTTCCGGAGCTTTGGCCATGATCGTGACCGAACCGTCGGATGCGATGCGAATGAAGGCGTTCGGCGAAAGCGGCGCGGGCTGGCGGCCCTGCCCCTGAACGAACGCCTCCGCCGGCTTCGTATAAAGGCCCAGCAGTAAGCCGCCGCCGGCCAGAGCGCTCACCTGAAGAAACGAACGACGATTGATTTGGGTGTTTTTCGTTTTCATCTGTCGGCCTCCTTATTTCTCGTTAGTGGCTGCGCCGGCCGATTTGCGATTGCCGGCCACCTTCGCGCCAGGCTTCCCGCTATTGGCCGCGGCGAGTTCCGCCGCCTTGTGAATCGCCTGGCGAATCCGCAGATACGTCCCGCAACGGCACAGATTCCCGTTCATCGCGGAGTCTATGTCGGCGTCGGTAGGATTGGGCGTTTTTGCCAACAACGCCGCCGCGGTCATGATCTGCCCCGCCTGACAATAACCGCATTGTGGAACGTCAAGTTCCTGCCATGCCGTCTGCGCCGGATGCGAACCGTTAGCGGATAATCCTTCGATCGTCGTGATTTTCGCGTTAGCCGCGGCTTTGACCGGCGTCAGACAGGCGCGCAGCGGTTTCCCGTTCAGATGAATCGTACAGGCGCCGCACTGCCCTATGCCGCAGCCGTATTTTGTTCCCTTGAGGTCGAGTTCGTCTCGTAAATACCACAGCAGCGGCATTTCGGGATCACCATCGAATTTTCTGGTCTTGCCATTCACTGTCAGTTGAATCATTGGATTTCTCCCCGGGAAATCATCCACCATGCCACGCGAAGTATCACGAAAATGTAATCAATACTTTATGTCTATTCGTGTAGCGTCGTGAATGAGATTTGAATTCTTTCTTGAGTTACGACGTGATTTCGCGCCAGTTCCGTTTCATTAATGTTACCGAGCGTCCGCCGGCGGCGGAACACCGCGTGCGTTTGTTTGAATGTGAGGCATACTTTAGTCTATCTGTCCCATTCACGCTACAGACGGACTAAAATTATGTCGTATTTATCTGAAAACGCCGTCGAGGCGTATCAAAAGATCGCTGATGGCCGCGTTGGCAATGAAACTCTGCGCCGAGGACGCGATCCCCACACTGTAAGTCCATATACACATGAGCTCTACTCATGAAAACAAACCGCAGAAGCGCGCCGGCAGGCGCAAATTTCTCCTGAAAATCATGCTCTATGTCTTAGCCGCCGCAGTATTGTTGATCATTGCGCTTTGTCTGTATGCGACACAGCCATTGATCAGGACCGCGAATATTTCCTCCAAAGTCTCTATCGATCCGGCGAGGCTGGAAGTCCATGTCCGCGCACTATCCGAATCATTCATTCCCCGAGATGAAGTCCATCCGGAAAACCTGGACCGATGCGCCGCCTACATTCGCCGGGAGCTTGAGGGCGCACAGGCGAGAGTCTCGGAACAGCCGTTTACCGTGTATGGCAGGACCTACCGAAACGTCATCGCGCAGTTCGGCCCGGAGACAAAAGAGGTGGTTGTTGTCGGAGCGCATTACGACGCGGCCGGTCCATTTCCCGGAGCGGACGATAACGCGAGCGGCGTCGCCGGCCTGCTGGAACTCGCGCGCCTGCTCGGTAATGCGCAATTGCCAGTAAAAGTAGAACTGGTCGCCTACACACTGGAAGAACCGCCGCACTTCAGCTCGGATCAAATGGGGAGCGCCGTGCATGCGAAAGCTCTGAAGCGAGATGGCGCCGCGGTTCGTGTAATGTTCAGCCTCGAAATGATCGGATATTTCA
>DASUFM010000381.1:0-10203 GCA_036274535.1 Blastocatellia bacterium | reverse complement strand
TGAGGCAATCATAACATTATTTATCGTCTTGTGGGCTAAGCTGAATCAGGGCGCCTGAACCGCAAAGGACACAAACGCCGCAGAGAACAACCGGAACCGCTATTCCTTAGCGATTCTTTGCGCCCTTTGCGTTTAAATCTGAACTTCAATCGAATTCTCGAAACAGAAGAGCAGGCGCCGGCCATGAGGAAAAAACGCGCAACTTACTCTTGATATAGGGCCTATTGGTCTACATAATGCGCCGGGATGAATCCGGTATGGATCAGGATTCATCTTTACAGTATTTATAATCACCTCGTAATTACCTCATAGTTGAGGCTTAAGCTACACATGATGTACAGCCAACAAGAATATGACATGGTTCGGCGGCAGACGATGCAGATCGAGGCCGAGAAGCGCGTGTTGCTCAAATGGGTTTTGATAATCGTGTCGCTTCTACTGGCCGGATCGGTGATCCTCACCGGCTGGATGTTCCGCCGCTACAGCATGACTGAAGACTTGATCAGGAACGCCGACGAGCAGAAAGCGATCGCGGAAAATCAGTTGCTACAAGTCAGTCGTGAGCGCGACGAACTGAAAGCAGTCCAGGAAAAGAACGCCGCCACAGTCGCCCAACGGAACGCCATAATCGAAAATACCGTGCCTAGAATGCTTGCCAAAATCGCGGGCAACGACGAACTTACCACATTGGCGCGCGTCGTTAACGAAATGCCGGGAAGCATGATCGATCTGCCCGGCATCCCGCCTGATAATGTCCTGCGCAGATATCGCACAAGCGTTGACGGGCAACCTCGCGCCTACATCATGCTCGCGGCCGATATCGAGGGCAAATGGAAGCTCTATTCCATTCTGGTCAAAAAGTAGGATTAGCCACAGAGCCACAAAGACACGGAGACACAGAGACGATGAAGGAAAAAGAAGTTTCTATCGATCTCTACGGTTTCCCTCTGTGTCTCTGTGACTCTGTGGCTATGGCCTTTATTTCGCTCTGGTGGGAAACAGCCGCAATAAAACGAATTCGAGAACGATCAGCAGCAGGGCCACCGCCAGAGTGTTCGCCGCCAGGTAAGTCCAATAGCTGGCAAACCAATTATTCATTGGAGGGTAAGCGAAGTGAGCCACGTTGACATTAGTATATGGGGTGGGCTCGGTCAAAAACCGCGTGATCTGCTGAAGGATCACGAAGTATATGAGAGAGGGGATCCAGCTCCTTCGCTTCGCCCCAATCTGACGGATCGCGATTATCGCCACTATGGCGCCGCCCAGATGTGAAAAGATCCTGACCGCCGTGATCTGCATGCTCAACAGCATATCTATAAGCCATGGCGGCAAGCCCAGAATCTGCCATAGGACTGCAACGCGGATCAGGAACGGATTCCCCATAAACAGCCCCGCGGCCAGCATCAGGTTTGAAACATGACAGCTCCACAACATCTGCTCGGGGGTCTTTGCGACGACTATATATTCGACCCCGCGAGCGATGAAAAAGCAGAGCGGGAGGAATCCCAGGAGACGGAACCGCAACGTCTGCCAGGGGGGGATTAAAATGGCTTCGTTTGCTCTCATAGCGTGATCCTCCATACCTATTTTTCTTTAACTATTTAGATATATCTTCTATCTTCGGGGCATACAAATCTGTCGCGCTTTTCCACCCCGGTATAGACATTCCATCATTTTGGAGTCTCTCGGCGCAACCGGTTTTACGCTGGCGCAAGGCGTGGTTATAATAGCGTTCACATACACACACCAGGCTATCCCGAAGAGCAGGCGCGCAAAGATCGATTTATGTTTAAACGGACCAAGTCATTTCGGCAGCGGGGCGGAGGCAAATGGATCAACTCATTCAACTCTTCTTTAAACACAAGTGGTCGATTTTTGCCAAAGGGCAATTCGGCTTCGCCAATCGCCCTTCGTGGATCTGGATCGCGCTCGGCGCCGCGGCGCTCGGATCGCTGATCTATTTTCTTTACATCCGTCCCGGCTACCGGATCAATTCCAAAGCCAAATTCGGCCTGATCGGATTGCGCGTCGCGCTGCTGGCGCTGCTGTTGATTCTGCTCATGCGGCCGGTGATCGTGGTGCCGTCGATCATCCCCAAGAGCGCGTCGGTGGCGGTGATAGTCGACGATTCGCGCAGCATGCGTCTCGCCGACGAGAACGGGCGGAGCCGCATCGACGCCGCCAAAGAGGTCCTGGCGCCAGGCCATCAATTCGCCAGAGGTCTGGATGAGAAATTCAAAGTCAGTCTCTACGGCTTATCGTCGGGCGCCACGAAGATCAAAGACGCCGGCGAATTGAAGGCGGAAGGCGCGGTGACGGACATCGTCAACGCTTTGCGTGAAACTGTCAATGATCAAAGCGGGTCGTCGCTCTCGGCGATCGTTCTCCTCAGCGACGGTGGCGCCAACACTTCACGCGACCTGGGCGCCGAGCTTCGGGAGTTGCGCGCGAAGAACATCCCGGTCTTCACAATCGGAGTGGGCAATCCGTCTCGATTCAAAGACGCCGAGATGTCGCGCGTGACGACCCCTCGCCGCGTGCTCACCGGCTCGGCGGTCATCGCCGAGGCGCTGGTGCGGCTGAACGGGTACGACTCAAACAAGGTCATCGTGGCGATCAGCGAAGACGGGCGCGCGTTGAAGACTCAGACGCTCGAAGTGAAAGGCGGCGAGGCCGAAACTCTGACCATCGAATTCACGCCGTCCTCGCCCGGCTCGCACCGCTACACTTTCGAGGTCAAACCGCTCGAAGGCGAGATGACGACCGAAAATAACGCCCAGGATACGCTCATCGAAGTCACCAACGACCGCCCGAAAATTCTTTATATCGAAGGCGAGCCGCGGTGGGAATACGGGTTCATGCGCAAGGCCCTGGCCAAAAACGAAAAGAATCTGATCCTGGTCTCGTCGCTGCGCTCCGCCGACGGCAAGTTCTACAGGCAGGGCGTCGAATCGGGCAGCGAGCTGGCGACCGGTTTTCCGACGACTGACGAAGAGTTGTTCGGCTATCAGGGCGTGGTCATCGGCAGCGTCGAAGCCAACTTCTTTTCTTACGATCAGCTGAAAAACATAGAGCAGTTCGCGGCCCGCCGGGGCGGCGGAGTGTTGATGCTGGGCGGCGCCCGCTCATTCGACGCCGGAAAGTACGCCAATACGCCGATCGCCGACCTTTCCCCGCTCTCTCTCAACGATCAGGTCGAAGAATACGAGACACAGGTCGTGTCGAATTTCAAAGCCTCGCTGACCCCGCGCGGGCGGGCGCACGCCGTGACCCGGCTCAATGAAGACCGCGCTTTGAGCGCGAAGGCCTGGGAGGAGCTGCCGCCGATTTCGATTCCCGAATTGCTGACCGTCGCCAAACCGGGCGCGACTGTCATCCTGGAAGCCAATGCCGCGGGCGCCACTGGAGATGGCCGTCGCACGGCGCCTCTGCTGGTCGAGGAGCGTTACGGGCGAGGGCGTTCGATGGCCCTGACCGCGAATGACACCTGGCGCTGGCGCATGGAAACGCCGTCGCAGAACAATTCGCACGAAACCTTCTGGCGGCAGTTGCTCCGATACCTGGTCAGCGCGGCGCCGCGGCAGTACGAGGTCGCGGCCGAACGCGACGTTTATACGATGGGCGATCCGGTGACTCTGCGCGGCGAAGTGAACGACAAGAAATTCAACGCCGTCATTGACTCCCAGGTCGTGGCGCGCGTCACGAAACCTTCGGGGGCGACGGCCGAGATTCCGCTCAAGATCAACTTCGGCGAGCGGCAGAACAGCGCCGATTATCGCAACGAATTCACGCCCGACGAAAACGGGTTGTACAAGATCGAGATGACCGCGCGGCGAGGCGGGGCGACGCTGGGCGACGCCCAATCGACCTTTCTGATCACCGACCGCACGCGCGAATTCCACGACGCCGCCCAGAACGTCGAACTTCTCAAACGCGCATCCGCCGAGACCGGCGGAAAGTATTTCCCCATGAGCGAAGCCGGCGATCTGCTCGACGAAATCACGCTGCTCGAAGGCAAAAATTCCGAACGCGTCAGCAAAGACCTCTGGGACATGCCGATCAATTTCCTCCTGCTGGTCGGCCTGGCAGGCGCCGAATGGTTTCTGCGCAAACGTAAAGGACTGGCTTAATTGAAAGGCGACATCGCCGCAACAAGCAGCTTTCGCAAATGGGCGCGAGCGCGCAAAACAAAAGTGTGAAGATCAATATAATCGTGATTCGATATATCGCCACAACAATCATATTGCTGGCGCTGCTGACCGCCGCCGCATGCGCGCAGGACGTCCCAGTCGCGCCGAAAAAGACGGTCGCCGCCAAATCCGAAGAGCAGAAGGCCGAAGCGGCTCAACCCGCGCGCCTGCCTCCGGACCCGAACAAATTCGCCGTCATCATCAGCGGCGCCGGGGGCGACGAGACCTATTCGACCCGATTCGCCAGATGGACCGCCGATCTGCGCTCGGCGCTCGTCGAGCGTCTGGGATTCGCCGACGAGCGCGTGACGGCGCTCGTCGAGAAACCGTCCGAGGAAGAACAGTTGTGCTCGGCCGAGGTGACGACGCAGGTGTTCGGCAAGTTGCGTGATTCCGTCAAACCCGACCATCAGGTCTTCATTTTCCTGATCGGTCACGGCACATTCGACGGAAAAATCGCGAAGTTCAACCTGATGGGGAGAGACTTGACCGCCGCCGATTTCGCGCAGTTGATCAAGGGTCTGCCCTCGCGCAAGGTCGTCATCGTGAACATGGCCAGCGCCAGCGGCGAATTCATCAAACCGCTCTCGGGCGCCGGACGTATAGTCATCACCGCGACCCGCAGCGGCATGGAACAGAACGCCACGCGATTCGGCGAATACTTCATCGCCGCGCTGGGCGCCTCCGAGGCCGACGCAGACAAAAACGGCCGCGTCTCCGCGCTAGAAGCGTACAATTACGCGGCGAAACTGACCGGCGATTATTACGAAAAGAAAGGCCTCCTGGCCACGGAACACTCATTGCTCGACGACAACGGTGACGGCGTCGGACACGCGAAGGCCGATGAGGGCGACGGCGCGCTCGCCAAAACCACCTACTTCGATTCCCTGCCGCTGCAACAGGCCGGCGGCGACGAAGAACTGGCGAAACTTTTCTCCGAGCGGCTGCGTCTTGAAGGCGAGATCGAACAACTCAAGGCTCGCAAGGCGCAGATGAACGAGGATGAGTACGACGCGGCGCTGGAAAAGCTCCTGGTCGAGTTCGCAAAACTCAATCAGAGCATCAAGGCGAAGCGGAAATAATCAGTTTGAGAATTTATGTCGCACATTAAATCAAAACCGGCTTTCGCGCTTCGATCGTCTTCCGGCGTTGCGATCGGCCTGCTCTTCGTCTTCTGGCTGCTCGCCTGCGCCTCGGCGCAGGACGCCCAGAACGAATCGCCAGAAGACGAGCTCAAGCATGGCAAATATCAAACGGCCATCCTCTCGTTCACGAAGGCGCTGCAGACCAATCCAAAAGACGGAAACGCTCAAAAAGGCCTGCTGCAGGCGTATCTGGAGACCGGCCAGTACCCCGAGGCTGAATCGACCGCAAAGAAATTTCTCGCCCTGGGAGGAAACGAGGCGCAATCACGACTGATGCTCGGCGAGGTTTACGCGACCACCGGCCGCTACGCCGATGCGATCGTGGAGTTCGGGAAAGCGTCGGAGATTGCGAAGAAGGACGAGCAGGCGGCCGAGCAGAAACCCGATCAACAATCGGCCGAACAACCCGATCAGGAGCTTATACGTCTGCGCGCCGACCTTCGCCGTGGCGAGATCCTGCAACTGACCGGGAATCTGGAGCCCGCGAAGGAAATCTTCCAGTCGTTCGTGAAATATTACGAAGAGCAGGACGCCTCATCGGCGGAAGCGCTGGCGCTGGTGGCGCGCGCGCTGACCTGGCTCGAAAGGTATCAGGACGCCAATGACGTCTACCTCGAGGCGATTGCGGCGGACGAAGAATGCATCGAGGCCCAGTTGGGCGGCGGAGAGCTTTACACCACGAAATACAACTACAAAGAAGCCGCCGAATTCCTGAATGACGCCTTGAAGATCAACCCCAACAGCGCCCGCGCGAGTCTGGCCGTCGCCGCGAACAAACGAATAGAAGGCGGCGACGAAATGAACGCCGCGCTGACCCAGGCGCTCAAGGTCAATCCGAACTACGTCGAGGCCAAAATATTCGCCGCGACGATCGACCTCGAAGCCGATCGCTTCCAATCGGCCGCCAGGCTGATCGACGAGGCCTTGAAGATCAACCCCAATTCGCTCGAAGCCCACTCGCTTCGCGCCGCCATGTTCTGGCTGCAGGACAAAAAGAGCGATTTCGACAACGAGGTCAAAACCACGCTCGCCGTCAATCCGCGATACGGCCTGCTTTACGAAACGGTGGGGCATTTCGCGACTCAGACCCGGCGCTACAGCGAATCCGTCGCGTTTCTAAACGAGGCGTTGAAGCTCTCGCCCAACCAGTGGTCGTCGCATCTGGCCCTGGGGATGGGCTTGCTGCGCCTGGGCAAAATGGAAGAGGGCCGCGCGGAGGTCGAGAAAGCATTCGCGGGCGACGGGTTCAACGTCTGGGCCAAGAACACGCTTGACCTGCTCGACGCGATGAAAGAGTACCGGGAGGCGAAACACGGCGATTTCATCATCAAGGCCGACCCGAAAGAAAATGACTACGTGGCGCCGTACGCCGCGGAGCTGCTTGACGAGATGAAGGCCAAACTCACCGCGAAATACAAATTCACGCCGCACGCGCCGATCTCGGTCGAACTTTTCCCCAGTCGCGAGGATTTCGCCGTTCGCACGCTCGGCCTGCCGGGGTTTGAGGCTCTGGGAGTCTGCTTCGGCCAGGTCATCGCGCAGAATTCGCCCGCGGCGCGCGAAGGAAAATTCAACTGGGGAAGCACGCTCTGGCACGAATACACGCACGTCATCACGCTGCAAATCACAGACCATCTGATCCCCCGCTGGTTTTCCGAAGGTTTGAGCGTCTATGAGGAACACAACGCGCGGCCCGGCTGGGGCGATGATTGGAGCCCTGATAACATCAAGGCCTACGCCGACGGCAGGTGGTTCCCGATAGCCAATCTGGATAACGGATTCCTTCATCCCAAACGGCCCGACGACGTCCCCCTGGCTTATTTCCAGGCGTCGCAGGTCTGCCACTTCATCGAAGATCGCTTCGGTTTCAACGCGATTCTGGAGATGCTGCGCGGCTACAAGGAGAAAAAGAAGACTCCGGAAATCCTCGCGCAGACATTGAAGCTCTCGGAAGCCGACTTCGACCGCGAGTTCAATAATTACGTCCGGGGCAAAATCGATAAATACGTCCAGGCGCTCGAGCCCGCCTGGAGGAACAAAGGCTACGCGCAAACGCCTAAGGAAGAGATACTGGCGAAAGCCGCTTCTCTGCCGGCCGACGTCGCGCTCAACCTTCGCGCCGGCGCCATATACCTCGCCGACAATGACACGGACAAGGCCGTCGCGCATCTGAAGCGGTCGATCGAACTTTTCCCCTTCCAGAGCGGGGACGGTAACGCCTATGAACTGCTCGCGCAGATTCACGAGAAGCGCGGCGACAAGGCCGCCACGGCCGAAGCGCTGGAATCGCTCGTCAAAGTGGACGAAAACGATTACGAGGCGCTGAAAAAGCTGGCGCAGTTGAAGAACGAGATGGGCGACAAGGCGCGCGCGCTGGAATTGACTAAGCTGAGCTTTTACATCAACCCTGCGGGGCCCGCGGCGCACACGACGGCCGGCGACATGCTCATCGAGCGCAATGAGAACGAAGCCGCGATCCGCGAATTCCAGATCGCGCTGGCGGCGAACCCGCCGAACATCGCCGAGGCGCAGTACAATCTGGCGCGGGCGTTTTTCGCGGCCGGAAAGAGCAAAGAGGCTCGTCGCGCCGTTTTGCGCTCGCTCGAAGCCGCGCCCAATTTCGACAAGGCGCAGGAACTGTTATTGAAGTTGACGGGGCAATAATCCAGGAGCGCGCGCTCCCGGAGAGAGGCAGTATGAATCGAAGAAGGATAATCATTTCAGTCATCGCGCTCTCGTTGATTTGCGGCCTGGCGCTCGCGCAGCGTCCCAGACGCCACGAGAGGCGGCGGATTTCCGAGATCCCGAAAACAGAGCAGGATCTTTCCGGGCGCTTCACGTTCGTGCGCGTTCGCTACGCCGACACGTCGTGGTGCAATGGCCAGTTCGACCCGACGGTCGTGGGCGACGGCGGCTTCCCATGGTCGCACGATTATCCGACGGCCGGACGCCACCTGCTGAAGATCATGTCCGAGTTGTCGAAGATAGACGCGACGCTGGACGTTGACGAGCCGATATTCACCTTCGACGATCCGCAACTCTTCAAATATCCGTTCGCCTATCTCTGTGAGATAGGGTGTATGAACCTGGACCAGAAAGAAATTGAAGGATTGCGCGAATACCTGCTGCGCGGCGGCTTCCTCCTGATAGACGATTTCCGCAGCCAGGGACAGCTCTACAGCCTGCAGCGGCAATTGAAGCAGGCGCTGCCGGAATATGAGATGAAGAAACTGGACATTTCGCATCCGATCTTCAACTGCTTCTTTTCGATCAAGTCACTCGACGTAAAACCCATATACGGCGGCTACTACCTGCCGGAATTCTGGGGGATAGAGGACAAGGACGGGCGGCTGATGGTGATCATCAATTACAATTATGACGTGAGCGATTACTGGCAATTTTCGGATGATCCTTTCAGGCCGATCGAGGAGACGAATGACGCTTACAAATTCGGAGTCAATTACATAATGTATGCGCTGACGCACTGATATAGTGGTTGGTGGTTGGTGGTTGGTCAGAATCGCTTCGCCAATCTCAAACCTCATATATATAGTGGCTGGTAGCTGGTCAGAGTAGTTGCGCCAACCACCAACCACCAACCACCAACCACCAACCACCAACCACCAAATGTGAGAGAGGGAGACCGCAATGACTGTTGACACACGCATGATACGGGACGAGGAGCTGTTGGACAGACTGGCCGACGCGCGCGGGCGGATTCTGGGAGAGATTCGCAAGGTGATTATCGGCCAGGACGAAGTGATCGAACAGGTATTGATCTCGCTTTTCGTCGGCGGGCACACGATCATCACGGGCGTTCCGGGGCTGGCCAAGACGCTGTTGGTTCGGACGCTCTCCGGAGTGCTGGACCTCTCATTCAAACGGATTCAATTCACGCCCGACCTGATGCCGGCCGACATCACCGGCGCCGAGATCATCGAGGAAGACCGCACGACCGGACATCGCGCAATGGAGTTCATTCGCGGCCCGGTCTTCGCGAACATCATTCTCGCCGACGAAATCAACCGCACGCCGCCGAAGACCCAGGCCGCGCTGCTCGAAGCGATGCAGGAAGGCAACGTCACCGTCCAGGGCAACACCTATCCATTGCCGAAGCCATTCTATGTGCTGGCGACGCAGAACCCGATAGAGATGGAAGGCACCTATCCGCTGCCCGAAGCCCAGCTCGACCGTTTCATGTTCAACGTCCGGATCGGATACCTGCCGGAAGAGGATGAGGTCGCCGTGGTCAAGATGACGACCTCTCCGCAGGATTTCGAGCTGCAGCGCCTGATGTCCGCCGAAGAGATCATCGAATTTCAACGCCTCGTGCGAAAAGTCCCGGCGGCCGATTCCGTCGCCCGCTACGCCGTAAACCTGGTCGGCGCGAGCCGTCCCGGCCCCAACGCGCCCGATTTCGTCAACCGCTGGCTGACGTGGGGCGGATCGCTGCGCGCGTCGCAATTCCTGGTGCTGGCCGGCAAGGCGCGCGCCATCCTTTACGGCCGCTACAACGTTTCATGCGACGACATTCGCGCGATGGCTCAACCGGTGCTGCGCCACCGCATCCTCCTCAATTTCCAGGCGGAGTCCGAGAGAGTCGATTCCGATCAGGTGATCAAAAAATTGATCGAAACCGTGCCCGAACCGAAATCAGGGCTCTGATTGCGGATTCTTCAGTCGAAGAAGAAGCTGACGAATCATCGTTTTGGCTGGAGGTGATAATCGAATCAGGTTTAATGAAAGAAGAACTGGTAAAAGGTTTAAAGGATGAAGCTGATCAGATCGTAGCTATCATGGTTTCCTCAATTAACACGGCGCGAGGTCACAAAAGATGAGGACGATATTCAAAAAATTGATCGGACAAG
>DASUFM010000380.1:0-6182 GCA_036274535.1 Blastocatellia bacterium | reverse complement strand
AATTTCTTGACAGGAATTTGTTAAGCGGCCGCCATGACGCCCTTGGGGTTCGGGCCATGCTGATTGTAGCCCGGCGCGCTGTCTTGAAGCATGAACACAAGCAGAATGATAGGGCCGACGATTGGGAACAGGTAGATGAGTATCCACCAACCGCTGCGACCCGTATCGTGGAGCCGGCGCACTGTTACAGCTATGCTTGGGAGCAGGACGGCCAATAAGTAAAGTCCGCTCAGCAGACCTATACCACCCTGGGCGGATAAAGTCCCCAGCATTCTGTCAATAAACATGAGAATCGAGAAGAAGATGGCATTGAACAGTATAAACATCCAATACTCTTTCCGCTTCGCCCTGCCGCTGAACTCCGCGTACTTTCTCAATACATCCAGATACCAGTTCATGTTTCGCTCCTCCGCCGGATTCGATGTATTGAAGCCATGCTATTTTGAAGCCAGAGTCGAAACCAGACGCTGATACACAGTCAAATAGAATTTCCCTAACTCATATATGGCGATCAACCACTTGAAATGGCGGCCGCCTATGCGCTCTCTGCGGCCCTCTGCGATTGGATGTGTTATTCGATATAATGCAAAATACCGCTTGATGGCGGAACTACAAACGCATTTATGAGGAATTTATGTCAGCCCAATCATCTACACCAACACCAGAACACTTTTTCCGAAGCGTCAACGCATATCAACTCACAAAAGCGCTCAAAGGCGCGATTGAACTGGACATCTTCACCGCGATAGCCGAAGGCAGGGCGACCGCGAAGGCCCTGGCCGATCGCTGCAAGGCGTCGGAGCGAGGTATGCGCATTTTATGCGATTATTTGACGGTCACGGGCTTTTTGACCAGGTCTGGCGACAGTTACGGACTGACGCCTGATTCGGCGATGTTTCTGGACAGGCGTCTGCCGACTTACGTCGGCGACGCGGTCGAGTTTTTGCTTTCGCCGACCATCGAGCAGGCTTTCAGCGACGTGGCCGCGGCGGTGCGAAAGGGCGGAACGGTCATAAGCGATGAAGGCACGATGTCGCACGACAATCCGGTCTGGGTGAGGTTCGCGCGCGCGATGCAGCCGCTCGCGTTTGCGATGGCGCAAAGGCTTCCCGGACTGGTCGAACTGGACGCCGGCAAAAAGACGAAGGCTCTGGACATATCGGCCAGTCACGGCATGTACGGGCTGGCGTTCGCGCAACGATATCCCAACCTGGAAGTCGTCGCGGTCGATTGGGCGAACGTGCTCCAAGTCGGCAGGGAAAACGCCGAGAAGTTCGGCGTCGCCGATCGCTGGCGGCCACTGCCCGGCAGCGCGTTCGAGGTCGATTTCGGCGCGGATTACGATCTGGTCCTGATACCGAACTTCTTCCACCACTTCGATCAGCCGACCAACGAGAAACTGATGCGAAAGATCCATGACGCGCTCAATCAAGGCGGGCGGGCGATCACCGTCGACTTCATCCCCAACGAAGATCGCGCCGAACCGCCGCAGTCCGTCGCGTTCGCGCTGACCATGCTCGTATCGACGGCCGGCGGAGACGCATATACTTTCGCTGAATACGAAAAGATGTTCGCCAACGCGGGATTCTCTCGCAACGAACTGATCGACGATCCGATGGGATTCCAGCGAGTGATCGTTTCGTACAAATAAAGCGGATTGCAATCGCATGGGATACCGCTGGCGAATTGTAGGTGGGACAATTTTTTAAATTGTCCCACTTATCAGTCGGAATAGAGGTGGGACAATTTAAAAAATTGCCCCACCTCTGTGGCAACAGTGCGCGTCAATTTTGAATTCGCCAGCGGTATCGCATGGGTGGGACACAGTCTGTGTCCCACCATCATAAGCCGAGGCCTATAGCCGATACCGGACCTTCTTCCCGGTTTTCCTGTCTTCGACATCCACGTTTTGCAAACGCAGGCTCACGTCGGCGCTCATCTCCCACTCCGCGCATTCGCCGCGCAGCAGTTTCGGATAGCCCGCGGCGGCGATCATGGCGGCGTTGTCGGTAGTGTAGATCGGCGAAGGAATGTAAGCCGGCGCGCCAATGTCATCGGCCAGTTGTTTGACGGCCGCGCGCAACTCGCTGTTGCAGGCCACGCCGCCGGCCAGAATGATCGTTTTCGGCTGATACTTTTCGGCGGCTTTGCGCAGGCTGCGGACCAGGGCGCGGACGACCGCGTTCTGAAAACTCGCGCAGAGGTCGAGGATTTGTTGGGAAGGATTCGCCGGGTCCGTGACGGGCTCGATGTTGTTTTCGCGCACGTAGCGCAATACCGCCGTTTTCAAACCGCTGAATGAGAAATCGAGGCTGAGCGTGTTGTCTTCTTTCGATTTGATCTCGGCCAGAGGGAAAATGATTGCGCGTTTGTCGCCGCGCCGGGCCAGGCGGTCTATCACCGGACCGCCGGGGTAACCCAGCCCGATCAGCTTCGAGACTTTGTCGAAGGCTTCGCCCGCGGCGTCGTCACGCGTGCGGCCCACGAGTTTATATTTTTCGGGCTCGGGTATCAGGAAGAGGTTGGTGTGCCCGCCCGAAACGATCAGCGCCAGCGCCGGATATTCCGGCGGCGGGTATTCGAATGCGACCGAATAGACGTGGCCTTCGATGTGGTTGACGCCGACGAAAGGTTTATGCGTGGCGAAAGCGACTCCCTTGGCGTAGTTGACGCCTACCAGCAGCGCGCCGACCAGCCCCGGACCTTGCGTGACCGCGAGGCCGTCGATGTCGTGAAAGCTCACGCCGGCCGCGGCAAGGGCTTCGCCGACCACGTCGCTGATCTTTTCCAGGTGCTCGCGTGACGCCAGTTCGGGCACGACGCCGCCGTATTTCCTGTGCGTGGCGATCTGTGAGGCGATGACGTTTGAACGGACTTTGACGCCGTCTTCGATGACGGCGGCCGCCGTCTCATCGCACGAACTTTCGATTCCGAGAATAAGCATTCGGGTAACGATAGGACAGATAGGACAGATAGGACAAACAGGACCTGTCTGTCTTATCTGTCATATCTGTCCTATTTATGCAGAAGCCGCCGCCGCGGCCGGTTGCCGTCTGATCACGATGACCGTGCTGTCGTCTTTGTTCGGATCGTTTCCTGGTTGCGCGCAATCGAAGATCCTGTGGCAGAGCGTGGTGACTTCGGCGCCGCTGAACTTCTCGGCCAGGGCTTCGATCTCGCTGACGCCTTTCTCGTGGCTGTCGGCGATCTTGGCGAACACGCCGTCGGTGTAGATCACGAGTTGATCGCGAGCCGGGAAAGGCGCTACCGATTCGGCGCAAACGGCGTCGGCCTGCGCGCCGACCGGGCCGCAGGTGACAGGCAATTGTTGATGGCTGATAATTTGCGCGCCCTGCGGTTTGCTCATCTGGATCAGCGGCAGATGGCCCGCGTTGACGTATCGCATCTTCTCGCCTTCCCATCGGGCCATCGCGCCGGTGAATGTCCTGCGGCCTTTGTATTTTTCCCACAGATAGTCGTTCAATTCCTTCAGGATTTTCGGCAGGTCCGTTTCGCGGCTGATTATCTGGCCCAGACGCTTATGCAGATCCGCGACATCGCCCAGCGCCTCGAAGCCACGTCCCCCGAGGTCACCCACCGCGACAATGGGGCCGCCGGGCGTCTCGAAGATGTGGAAATAATCGCCGCCAGTCTCGGTTCCCGCGCCATGTTTGGACGAGACCCAGATCTCCGGCAGATCGACGATCGCCGGAGGCATGAAGAGTTGATGCGTCTGCTGTACGAGATCGAGCTCTTTCCGTCCGGCGCCGAGCTCGAAAGCTTCTTCGATGGCCCTTCCCGCTATGTTGACCGCCAGGTTTTTGGGCTTTCGCGCGCCCATCACGACGACGAAGGTTGTCAGGAGCAACAGCCCGACGCGGAACAGGGGAGAACTTCCGCCCCATAGCGAGACCGCCGCATAACCGGCGCTCGCATAGACGGCGGCCTTGAGCGCCGCCGGCATGCGAAAGCGATTTGCGGCTATCGCAAGAATGGGGAAGTAGCAAAGGAAGATGTCGGCGCCGTAATCGGGAAACAGCCCCTGCCAGACAAATGCGGCCAGCCCCAGATGAACGATCGTCAGATCGATCATCGTTAACGTCGTCAGACTGGCGTCCGGCGATTTCTTCAACATCGCGCCGATCGCCGCCACTACTACCCATGCGGCGGCCAATTGCAGATAAATGTATTTGGCGTTCGACGGGTTATTCCACGTCCAGATCGCCGACGCGGCGAAGACAATGGCGAAGATCCAGCGTGTGTTGGCCGCCCAGCCCTCCGCCGCGCGCGCCTGTTCATTGAGCGCCTCATCTACCTGTTTAGGAAGACGGTCTTTCAGTTGTTTCATGGGAACGAGTCTATCCTTGAGTTTGTTGATTGTCTTGAAGGAAGCGCGGCCGCCCCTGCGGCGACCCGCAATCGAACGCATAAAATACTTCAAGAGAAAATCAAAAGGCAAAACTCGAATAACGCAAAATGCGAATCCGGCTTGTTGAATCCAATCAATTGCGGGACGGTTATCAGGCCGCCCTGGCGAACAATCCGGATTTGAAGTTCGGCCAATACGTGGCCGCCACAGGATCGCGAAGAATCTCGGAGACCGTAACCCGAATATCACCTCAGACGCGATCCTTCAGGGATTGGCGGGCGGTAAAAGCATCGGCCAGACTCTTCAGGGTCTCGGCCTGAATTCAAAAGAAGCCAAAGAAGCCGAAAAAGAGGCGGACCGGCAAATCAAGGAGAGTAAAAAGCAGAAATAGTCCCGTCGCAAAATGGGATAAATGTTTTTAGCCACGAATGAACACGAATATTCACGAATAGCGAAAAGAATATTTGTGTTCATTCGTGGCTAACATTTTCCAGCGGGCTAGTTCTTTTTAGGCGGCGTGTACTCCATGCCGAAGGCCTTTTTCACATATTGCGCCAGTGGTTCGAGCCCGACCTTCATCCGGCGGTCGTCGACGTTCTCTTCATCCTCTATCGGATATAACTCCATGAGCTGGGTCTTTTGATTTAGACGGGCCTGCGTGCCGTAAATCTGTTTCTTACCCTCGCGTGTCAGAATTCGATCCTCCAGCATCGCCAGGTCGGAGTCGCGGGCTTCTTTTTGAGCGACAGCCTCTTTGATCAGAGGGAAATATTTCTTCTGGTAGTCGAGTTCGGCATGCTGAACAACGGAAAAGGCCACGCCGCTCGCTTCTTCGCCGAAGACGCTTTTTTTCGGCCAGCCGGACTGTTGGACGATCTCGTCCAGCCTTTGCTGGTTCCTGCTGTCAAGCTCTTTCTGTCGCTCGACGGCCTGCTGCCACTTCCTCGCCACTTTCTCGCTGTCCGATTTGGCCAGTCTGTCCATCAAATCCAATATTTCCTGTCGGTGTTTTTGATTCTCCTCGCCCATCTTCACCAGTTCGCGCCGGATGGCGTCATTCGTCGGCGCCGAGCGGAGGTCCTGCCTGAAATGGGACGGGGCGAGTGACAGAAACAGGGGCATCATCGAAAGAACTATTATGTGTGTCATAGTTGTAACCCTGGGATTTTTACTCTTTATGCGCCATGCGTCAGCTCGTGGCGCGTATGGACCCGTTGCGCCTGATAAAGCCTGATAAAGCCTGATAAAGCCTGATAAAGAATGATAGCGTCGCCGCTGCGAGTCAAGAAAAACTGTTCGGCCTATCAAATTGCAATCTGTTTCTTCGCCGCCGGAGAAAGTTTCCTTAATTTCTCGACCACGGTCTGCAAAATTTCGAGCGTGTAATCGACGTCTTCTCGGGTGTTGTATTGTCCGAAGCTGAATCGTAGCGAGCCGTAGCCGGAGTCGCGAGGCAATCCGATGGCCATCAGAACGTGCGACGGTTCGGTCGAGCCCGACGAGCATGCCGAACCGGTCGAGACTGCCACGCCTTTGAGGTCGAGCGAGATCTGAAGGCCTTCACCTTCGACGTGATCGAAATTGATATTGGCGATGTTCGGAACGCGGCGCTCCGGGTCGCCGTTGCGCGAAATATTCGGAATGCGTTTGAACAGTTCCTCTTCCAGATAATCGCGCAGCCCCGCGGCATGTTTCATACGCTCGGTCAGCTGTAGCCGCGCAAGCTCTGCGGCCTTGCCTATTCCGACTATAAGCGGAACGCTCTCCGTGCCGGCGCGGCGGTCGCGTTCGTGATGGCCGCCGTGCATTTGCG
>DASUFM010000379.1:0-3314 GCA_036274535.1 Blastocatellia bacterium | reverse complement strand
TTGATTGATTGACAAATCTTCCAGGAGGGGCAGGAGGGGCAAGAGGGGCAAGGGGGGCAAGGGGGGCTTGACCGGGCAGGGAAGCGCCGAACGGCAATGCCGGCGCGCGCCGGCCTGTCTCCGCGACGGTCAGTACAGGGATGATTTCCATCGCGCGTCCAGTCGCGACTTCTTCCAGGCCGGTGATGTGTCCGGCCTGCGCCAGAAATCGCGCTCTTGTTTCTTTCGAGCCGGCTTTGTCCAGGCCGGCTTTATCCCGCTTGAGCGGCGCCCATGAATCTTCCTCATCCAGGTGTTTTATGTACCGCAGCGCGTGAATGCCCCAGAGCCTGTCCTTGCCGGCTTCATAGCGCAGCGATTTGAACGGAATCGCCACTTCGATCGTGTAGCCTTCCTCCGTCAGGGTTCCTTTCGATTCCATCACGACATCGACGCTGAAATCCGGCTCGCTCCCTTCGCTGAACAAGCCGTC
Organism: Blastocatellia bacterium; assembly: GCA_036274535.1. Taxonomy (GTDB): domain Bacteria; phylum Acidobacteriota; class Blastocatellia; order RBC074; family RBC074; genus JAJVID01. The sequence goes on along the minus strand of DASUFM010000379.1, from coordinate 2,842 downwards.
CTGCTGCGCGCCGAGCGGGTTGAACATCAACAGGTACGCCCGCCGCCGGTCATTGAACGTGTCCAGATAGATCGCAATGTAATCGTCGCCGGTGATGTCATCGCGCCTGGCCACCGTCGAGCGAACCTTCTTCGGATCGTCAGCCGCCCGGACGCCCAGGTAGAGTCGCTCTCTGTCATAGCCGAGCATGATCGTCGTCGGGTATGACGGCGGCGCGTTGTCGCCCGGCTGCGTTTGACGGAAGTCGCGCAGCGCGGCGGCTTCCCGCCACACGGGCTCGTCCAACCTGCCGTCGATGACCGGCGCGGTCTCAAAACGCCTGACGGATAACAGCTTCGCCTGATCGCCTGGCCGCGCGAGTGTCGATAAGGCCGCCGCCGCGCTGAAACAGGCGGACAGCCACACACTGCCGCATTGCGCTCGCATATGTCGCCCTTTCGTTATTTCGTAAATTGACGATTCGTCGGTAACCGGTTATTCTTCGAATAACGGTTACACGATAATTCGATCGCGGTAACCTGTCAACTTATTTTTAACGGTTACTGAAAAAGGCGGCTATGAACTTCAATGAACGGCCGGCGGCGCGGATGAAACTGGTCGGCGAGCGATTGTGTCTGGATTTTGTGAACACGGTCGGCGGGTGGTATCCCGACCCGGCGAGGTCTAAGAGCGATCCTTACGCGGCGGTGGCGCGCGATGACAAGCTGAATGATTATTTTGACCTCCTGGCGTGGAGTCTGCATACGAAGCTGTTCGGCGAGAGAGAAGCGCAGGCGCTGGCGCGCGAAGCCGGCCGCCGCGATAAACAAGCGTCGGCGACGCTCGATCGCGCCATCGCGCTGCGAGGGGCGATCTATCGCATCTGCGCCGCCGCCACTCATAAATCGCGCCCGCGGGCGTCCGACCTGGATCTGCTCAATCAGGAATTGAACGTCGCGCACGGTCGCGTACGACTCGCTGGCGGTGATGGGAATCTTGTCTGGGAATGGGCTGATGAGAAGAACGCGCTGGATCGTATGCTCTGGAGGGTCGCGGATTCGGCGGCCGAGATGTTGACTGCGGACGACCTGACGCGGTTGCGCGGATGCCCCGGTGAAAACTGCGGCTGGATGTTTCTGGACATCAGCAAAAACGGCCGGCGTCAATGGTGCGACATGCAGGATTGCGGCAACCTGGCCAAAGTGCGCCGATTCCGCCAGCGCCAGGCCTTGTAACGAATTTTAGCCACGAATGAACACGAATATTCACGAATAGAAGCGGGAAAATGGAGTCCAAACAACTTCATTCGTGTTCATTCGTGGCTAAATACATCTGGTGACGGGGCCGGTTCACCGGGGGCGCGTGATGCCCAGCTTGCGCATGCGGTGATTGAGAGTCGTTCGATTCAGGCCGAGGCGCGCGGCCGCGCCGTTGGGGCCGCCGACCACCCAGTTCGACATGCTCAGCGCGCGCATGATGTGATCCCGCTCCACGTCTTTGAGCTTTCCTGTAAAAATCTCCGGCGCCTCCGACGCGTCCATAGGCTCCGGCGCGCCGAAATTCGCGGACTGTCTCAGCTCGGCGAGGGGAATCTCGAGGGAGCGGCCTCGCGTGAGGATCACGGCCCGCTCGATGAGGTTTTGCAGTTCCCGTATGTTTCCGGGCCATGAGTAAGCGGTCAGCGCCGCCATGGCCTCGGCCGAAATCCTCTCGATCGGTTTCTTCATCTGTTGCGCGAATTTCTGCGCGAAGAAATGCGCCAGCAGAGGAATGTCTTCCGGGCGCTCACGCAGCGGCGGCAACGTGATCGGGAAGACGTTGAGGCGATAATAGAGGTCGCTGCGAAACTTCTTTTCGGCCACCAGCCGGGTGAGGTCCACGTTGGTAGCGGCCACGATGCGGACGTCGACGCTAATGGTGCGGGAACTGCCCAGCCGCTCGAATTCCTGCTCCTGTAGCACGCGCAGGAGTTTCGGTTGAAGCTCCAGCGGGATGTCTTCGACTTCATCCAGAAAGATCGTTCCCTGATGGGCGAGTTCGAATCTTCCGATGCGACGCTCGATCGCGCCGGTGAAGGCCCCCTTCTCATGGCCGAACATCTCGCTTTCCAGCAGTCCCGTGGGAATGGCCGCGCAATTGACCTTGACCAGCGTGCGCTGCTGGCGCAGGCTCAGGTTGTGAATGGCGCGGGCGAGCAGTTCCTTGCCGGTTCCGGTTTCGCCGTAAATCAATACGTTCGAATCCGTGCGGGCCACCGTCTCCACGTCCTGCAGCACGCGCCTCAGAGCGGGGCTGCCGCCGATGATCTCCTCGAAATTGTATTCCGTGCGGATCTCTTCTTCGAGGTAGAGTTTTTCTTCTTCCAGTCTGTTCTTGAGCGATTCGATCTTGCGGAAGGCGCAGGCGTTCTCGACCGCGATCGAGATTTGTTTGGCGATTTGATTGAGCAATTCCACGTCGTCGCCGGTGAAGGCGTTCTCGCGCATGCTGGCGACCTTCAGGACGCCGAGCGCGCGATCTCGCGAAACCAGCGGAATGAGGCAACATGATTTCACTCCGACGCCGATCAAGCGTTTGCCCGAGGCGGGGTCCGCGTCGTCTATGTTATTGATCACGACGGTCTGGCGCGTGGTAAACGCTCGTCCGGAAAGACTCTCGTCGAGTGGGACGATCGAGTCCTCGACGAAGAGATCTTTCTTCGTTGGGAATTCCAGCGCCGACATTCGTAATTGATTGATAGAGTAGTCGTAGAGAGCCAGACCCGCGCCGTCGTGAGGCACGACCTTGCGCAAACAGACGGAGAGCGCCGACAGGAGTTCCCTCAGGTTGAGGTTGGAGACCAGCATGTTGTTTATTTCCAACA
>DASUFM010000378.1:0-5952 GCA_036274535.1 Blastocatellia bacterium | reverse complement strand
CTTTTTCTCCCCAGGTCATCCCGGCGAAGCGATGCTCGGTCTTCACCAGTTCGACCGGTTGCCCGGTGAACGGCGCCTTGAGCATCTTCACGACATCGCGCGGCGAGGCTTTCTTTTTTGTGTCGCCGCCGTCGAGAGCCTCCACCCAGACCAGCGTGGACGGATCGGTCGGACGCCAATTGACGCTGCGCGGCCCGGTAGGCACGCCTTCAATCGGGACCTGATCGGCCAGCGGCAGGTCCGCCAGTTTGTAGACGCTTTTGCCGCTGTGGTCCCAAACCTCTATCAGGCGCGGAAATGAACCGGCGGTGAGCAAATATGAATATGGGCGATGGATCGTTGAGACCAGAAAATGATTGCCGTCCGGCGAAGGTTCGACCGATCCGAAGATCGCCGGTTTGCCGAAAGGCGTGACGCGGCCAGTCGCGGTGTTGATCAGCGCGAGTTGCGTCGTCGCATAATATTCATAAAGCTTCTCGTCGTGCGGATTGCGCAGAAGGTCCTGAAACGTGGGCGCGGGCGTGGCCTTGCCGTAATTCTCCTGCACTGTCGGCCCCACCGGCACTGCCGGCGCGGCCGGCGGCGCTCCACGGCCCGCGACAATTGTGCGGCAGAGCAGCGTCTTGCCGTCGGGCAGCCATTGCACAGCGTCGTTGCCGCCGCCTCCTCCTCGCCCCCCACCGCCGCCGCTGAAAGCCATGTTGAGCTTAACGCCCGAAACCTGGCGAAGCTTGCCCGTCGCGGCGTCGCCGATCCACAGCTCGATGCCGCCCCCTGCAGAATTGGATGTAGTGTTGGTCAGAGCGAACTGTTTGCCGTCGTTAGACCAGTCGGGCATTCCAAAGTTTGGGTTGGGCGGAAGCGCCAGCGGCGTCTCTTTACCGTCGGCGATATTTTTGAGCGTCAGTTTGGTGATGCGCCTGGGATTGTGCGGCCCATTGGTCTTCGGATTGATGCGCGACCCCGCCAGACGCAGCATCGGTTCGGCCAATTCGGCGATTGCAGGGTAACGAACCGGCGTCGCCAGCAGCATCTTATCTCGAGCCGGGCTGATCGAAACCATTGTGCTGTCCGGCGCGTCCAGCACGTCCAACACCGCTTTCGGCGGCTTCTGATAAGGCGTTTGAGATTGAACATTAAAACTCGGAGCAAGAAGAACCGCGCCGAGCAGGAAAATAGTCACCCTGTTTTTGATGAGAAACATAACGTGAATCTCCATTTATTTATTGCCGCTGCTGTTTCCCGAAGCGGGAGCTTTGGCGGCCTGGGCGTCAACCGTGTAATCAAAGAAGCCGTTCATCATCTCTTCCCAGGTCTGTTCGCCGAAACGCACAGGTTTCGAGGGGTCGGGGTTCTGCGGATTCCTCGTCGAATTATCGTAATGGGCGACGGTTTCGATCTTCGTCCCCTTCGGGATTTTGATCGGCGTCTTAGGGTAGTAATAGACTTGCCAGCCGAAATCGTATTTCGGCACTGAGAGCAAAACCTCCGAGCGCCCGTCAGGATAAATCGCCCGATAGAGGTAATCTTTGCCGCGCAAATGCATGTGCGGCATCAGGCTCCAGATGGTGACGTCTTCATCAGCGATCCATGAAGCTTTGACCTCATAGTTCTCGGCGTTGGGCGGAATGGTGAAGCGGGAGTCCCAGGAAGCCGTTGTCGTCATCACTTTATCAACCGGGCCTTTGGCGAATTTCAATCCAACCATCGAACGATCCCTGGTCACCTTTCCGCTCGGCGTGTAATGCATCTGGAAGACGATGTTCGACCCGGCCTTGATCAGTTTCGCGGCGCCCGGCTGAGCGATGAACGGAGTCATTCCGGGCGAGAGCGCGCCGAGCAGCCCCGTGCCGATATCCTGACGTTTCGGGCGAGCCTCACTCGGATCGCGAACGTAGATCACGATATGATGCACAACCGACAGTTCGCCCGCGCGGGCTTCCATCGCCGCGATGTATTTGTCCTCTTTGAAATTGGTCGGAACGGTGAAATACATATAGGGCACCGCGCCTTCGGCGGGAACCGTGAATTCTTCGGGCATGTAAAAGACGATGTCAGGTTCGCCGATCTGCCAGCCGGCGGCGAATTTCTGCGGCGCCGGCATGTCTTTCGGGTCGCCTTCGGGCGCGCCCCCGTCGACCCAGGCCACAATGGCGTCAAGCTCTTTCTGAGAAAGACGCCGGTCGTTGGTCCATTCGCCATGCGCCGGGTCGGCGTGCCAGGGCGGCATCTCACGTTTCACCACTTTTTCGCGAATGGATTTGGCCCACGGGCGCACCTCTTTATAGCTTATCAACGACATCGGGGCGATCTCTCCCGGACGATGGCAGCTCACACAGTTTTTGGCGAAGATCGGCGCGATGTCTTTACTGAACGTCGGGGCCGCGGCCTCCGCGCCACTTAAATTGCCGCGCGTGACGATAATCGCGGCGACCATCAGACAGAGCAGCGAAACGAAAACGATTAAACGTGAGCGATTCATAGAATGCCTCCTGGAAATCCGCGTTGAACGAGAATTGTTGAATCTGTCGGTTTGAGGAACACAAACCGCAAAGAAAAGCGGGACCATTTTATCCCGATTTGGCCGGCCGCAAAAGCCGATCGCTGTAGTACGATAACGCCCGCTGGCATTGACGCCGGCAGTCATGGCAAGGTTTCAACCGATATTCCTTATGCTGATCAGATTCATCATCTACGGACTGTTGGGAATCTGCGCCGAGGTCGCGGTCTCGGCCATCCTTCACAAATATGAAGGCAAGGAAAAGAACTGGAGCCTGCGCGGCCAATCCTACCTGTGGAGCATTCCGCTCTACGGCCTGATCGCGCCATTCTTCGAACCGCTGCACAATACGATTCGCGTATGGCCGTGGTTATTGCGCGGCGCCATATACGTCTGCTGCTTCTGGTTGGTCGAATATACGGCCGGATGGACGCTGCGGCAAACGCTGGGCGCCTGTCCCTGGAGTTATGCGCATTGCCGCTACAACCTGCACGGGCTGATCCGCTGGGATTTCTTTCCGCTCTGGTTCGGCTTCGGAATGCTGCTGGAATATCTAAGTGACCGGCTGATAATCCTGACCCCTCACATCGTCGCCGCATTCAGCGCGTAAACCTTAGAGCTATTGAGGTTCAGAAAAGAAAGTTTACAAATCGGGTTGATTGACAATACATTCCATTCACCGCAGAGGCGCGGAGAACGCAGAGGGAGCGCGGAGTCACTCTGCGCAGGCTCTGCGCGCTCCGCGCCTCTGCGGTGAAAAAGGTCTGCGCCAATCGTTGTTCATCCTCGGCTCGAAGTTTGTAAACCAACTTACCTGATTCTCAATAATCGCGGAGCGTTTGGAGCGCCTTGGCTCGGCGCCGCTTTGGTATTCTCCCACCGTTTTGAGAATTGATTGGATAAAGAGCGGTTGCGACAGGTCAGCCTCAATCTCAGGCGGCTTTCAACACCGCGGTCGCTTCAGCAAAATCAATCGTGACTTCGGCCGGCGGTAATAGCGGGATTTGTCCGTGTTTGCCATGAAAAGGTTCCAGCAATAGATCAATTTGCCGGCCAGTTTCGCTGCTCACGAAGGCCTCGTGGCACAATGGGCAAACAGCCGCCGGAATACCGCGAATGGTCACTTTGACAGGCGACCCACGCCGTTCAAATGTCTGTGTGGCGTAACCAGGTTCAGGCGTGCCCGGGCATTTACCGCTGCATTGTTTCCTCATCGCTTTCTACCTTTAGTTCTTTTTCGAGTCTTCCAACTCCCCTCGCCTCAATAAATCTCGAACACGCTGAAGATCCACATCAACCTCCTACTGTGCTGGGATATGGTAATGGCATATAGTTCACATACTATTCACCTCGCCAGGAACTTCTTCACCTTGCTGAGTTCGCTGTTCGGATCATCCACGTATTTTTCTTTCCAGGCTTTATCGAGCGCCTGTTTCTGTTTATCTGTCATATGCCATGAGAGAGGCGCGTCGTAATTCGGGTATTCGAAGGTAGCCAGTTGGATATCCACTTTGCGGCCGGCGCGCTCACGCCAGCGTTTTTGGAGGAGGTCGAATTCGACTTTGCCGTGCGAAAGCTGTCCCGCGCCTCGCACCGTATTGAGCGCGGAAAGGGGCGCTCCAACCTGATAGAAGAATCCACGTTTCTTTTCCAATCTTCGATCCGGCGAATTCACTACAGGCATGCTGTGAATGCGGATGACCATCAATTCGGAGACATCGACGGCCGGCTTGTCCAATTCGTTGTCCAGACATTCGACCAGCGCGGTCACTCCGTAGTTGTCGTAATAGCCGCCGTCAACTATATGGTATTCGGAATTCGCCCAATCGGTTTTGTCGGAGCGGTGGGCGCGCGCCGCCGGCGTGATGTAGGGAAACGTGGCGGACAGCCGAACGGCGCTGGTCACCGGCGCGTCATATCCATCGTAGAGTTTATCGAAGACCTGCGCCACACTCACGTTCTGGTCATGCTCTATGGACGAAAACAGCAGAGGGCATCCGTTGTCGACAATCGTGGTGTTGAAGATCACGCCGGGACGTTTGCCCTCCACCGCGTCGCGCTTCCAATCTCCGAGCGTGGCTTTCAGATCTACGTCACGCTGCCATTCCCATTCCAGGGCGCGGGCCCGGTCAGTCCTGCGGAAAAAACGATTTTTGGAAAGAAACGGCGCTATCGTGCGGAGGAAATCCGAATAGACCAATCCCCATGTCACGCCGTCGAGGCTCGAACGCTCGGCCAGCTTGACGATTTGCTCCAGCCCTGCGTTATCCGGCAATTCGCCTTCCTTATACGCGTTGACGAAATACATCGCGCCTACGCTGCCGCCCGAAACGGCGCTGACTACGCGGACTGATCGGGCGAAACTGCGTCCGCCGCAATCGTTTCCGCTCCGGCAACCTTCTTCGATTCCTGTCAGCACGCGCGCGCTCCAGGCCGCGGCCTGAATGCCGCCGCCGTTGGCCGCGATCAGGATCACTTTCGCGCCCTTGCGCGGCGCGAGCAAATTTTGCGGCTTGATTTCGGCGCCGGCTACCTTCGGATAAATAAAGTAATAACTGTCGGTCTGCGGAAAGAATATCGAAATGGTTCCCGTCACGATCAAAATCGAAATCAGTACGGGGATGCGGTAACGGTCAAGGAAGAAAGCGGTTCCCGACAATCCCCAGTTGAGCATCGTCAATAGCAACAGCACTCCGGCCAGCGAAGGCGTCCTGAACTGGCTGAACCAGGGCGAAGTCGTCACGCCTATGGCGGCGTAGACCGCTACAAAGGTAAACAAGAGGGCCAGCGCCCCGCCGTGGCCCGGAAGCAGCGCGAAACGGCCCTGAGAACCGCCTTCGTAATCAATATAACCGCGCCCTGAATACTGCGGGATCTTCATGACCCGCCTGGCCAGCCAGCCAGGAGCTTTGATCTCAGGCGCCGATGCGCTGCTCTGTGGAGTAATTTTGCCGCGCGGCGCTCTTTTATGAGGAATCATCAGGGCCGGCGCGTCGGGATAGTTCTCGGCGCGATCTATTCGCCGCTCCGCCAGGTCGGCGATCCAGAGCAACAGAAACGCGATGATGATTCCGGGCGCGAACGCCGCGATTTTCCAAAGATTTGTCGTGTGCGGCGTGTAATCCCAGAGTTCGACGGTCTCGTAAACGATGCCGGCGGTGATGGGCGCGGCCAGCAGGCCGTAAAGCAGAATGTGCCGCCAGCCGAGCGGACCGATGCGGGGCTGAACGACGCCGAATCGATCGCTGCTGTAAGTCAAAGTCAACCGCGCCGTGACCATCACGCTCCAGGCCGCGAGCAAAGCGGCTATCGTGACAACCATGGTGGCGGCGGGACTGAGGTCGAACAGATTTTCAAGCAGCGAGCGGGCGTCAGTCCAAAACGCGGCGACAGGGATTACGATCAGCGCCAGGGCCGTCAGCAATGGGAATCGTATCAAATAGGCGCAGGTC
>DASUFM010000377.1:0-3066 GCA_036274535.1 Blastocatellia bacterium | reverse complement strand
GCAATGCGATCTTCCATCCTCGATCCTCTATCCTCGATCCTCTATCTTCTATCCTCAATCTTCTATCCTCTGCGCGATGCGGATCGCTTCGATCATTTCTCGCACTGCGCGGTCGAGTCCGACAAGGGCGGCCCGCGCGATGATGTTGTGTCCGATGTTGAATTCTTCGATTTCGGGTATTCGGGCGACCGCGCCGACGTTGCGATAAGTCAACCCGTGGCCCGCCGCGACCTTCAATCCGGATTTCGTAGCCAGACGCGCGGCGGCGCCGATGCGCGCGAGTTCTTTTTTGATCTCGCGGGTTCTGCGCACAGTCGCGTCTCCCGGGTGCTCATTCAATTGCGCGTAGCTCGCCGTGCATATCTCGACCTGAAAAGCGCCGAGTTTCGCCGAGGCTTTGATCTGCTCGGCGTCGGGATCAATGAAGAGACTGACGAAGACGCCGGCGTCGTTCAACTTCTTAATGCTCTGGCGGATCGTCTTTTGATTCGACCTGGCGTCGAGCCCGCCTTCGGTGGTGATCTCCTGAGGGCGTTCTGGCACCAGCGTCACGACGTCCGGCTTGAGGCGAGTGGCGATCTCGACCATCTCATCGGTCGCCGCCATCTCCACGTTGAGGTGCGTAATGACGACCTGTTTGAGAGCGATCAGATCATAATCCTGAATGTGGCGCCGGTCGCTGCGAAGGTGCGTGGTGATTCCGTCGGCCCCGGCCAGTTCGCAAATCACGGCGGCGGAGACCGGGTTCGGCTCGTTGGTCCGGCGAGCCTGGCGGATGGTAGCTATGTGGTCAATGTTGACGTTGAGTCTGCTCATCGTATTTGCCGAGAAGATTATTCCACCTGATGGTCGAGACTTCCATCAGCACTTTGAAGTACGCGGTCATCGGGTTCAACTTCGATCCTTCGACATGGTTCCAAAGGACAGGAGTTTCCAGCAGCCGCCAGCCCTGCTTTTGGGCGATGAAGAGTATTTCAATGTCGAAACCGAAGCCATCAACCCTCTGCAATCTGAAGACCGCTTGCGCGGCCTCCCGCCGAAACGCTTTGAACCCGCATTGCGTGTCCTTGAATCTCAATCCGGAGAACACGAACTGGATCAGGTTGGCGACCCGACCCAGGATTTCACGAAAACGCGATTGACGCGTTCCGATCAAACTACGATCCAGAGCGCGCGACCCGAAAACGACGTCGTAACGGCCCTCGGCTATCGGACCGGCGACTTTGACGATTTCGCTGGTCGGGGTCGACAGGTCGGCGTCGTAAAAAAGAACGATATCGCCGTCGGCTTTGAGCATTCCGTTTCGCACGGAGTAGCCTTTGCCGCGATTCCCTGGATTCTCGACCAGGCGCAGCCTGCATCCCGCCCGATTCTCGAACCTGCGAACCGCTTCAACAGTATGGTCTGTTGAACCGTCATTGACTACAATTACTTCGCTTGAATAATTCTGTCTCTCTAAGTAATCGAATGTTTCAGTGAGTGTCCGGCCAATGCGATTTTCTTCGTTGTACGCCGGTATGACAATTGATAAATGAGGCATAGCAAATGTCTCAGGTCGCCCTCTCGATATACTTGATGGGCAAATATAGCATGCGGCTTCTGATGGCGAAATCGAACCATAAATTTCGAGAAAAAGAATTCAGCCGCGAATGAACACGAATATTCACGAATTTGTGTATGAGTGATTCCAGTTCAAATTTGCTTGCGGCGCTCTTTGCGGAGCGTCGCGTGCTGAGCGTGACGGAGTTGACCGAGCAGATCAAAGATGCCCTGGAATCGGAATTTTTCGCTCTGCACGTACAGGGGGAAATCTCGAATTATAAACGGCATCAATCCGGCCACTGGTATTTCACGCTGAAGGACTCGCATTCGCAATTGCGGGTGGTTTTTTACAAGCAATGGAACCGGCTGATGCGCTTCGAGCCGGAGAACGGCCTTGAAGTCCGATTGCGAGGCCGGCTGAGCGTTTACGAGCCCCGCGGCGAATATCAGCTGATAGTCGAGGTCATGGAGCCTCTGGGCGTCGGCGCGCTTCAACTCGCGTTCGAGCAGCAGGTCAGAAGGCTCGCGGCCGAGGGGCTGTTCGACGAATCGCGCAAGAGGAAGCTGCCTCTGCTGCCGCGACGCGTCGGGATCGTAACCTCGCCGGTCGGGGCCGCGCTGCGTGATATGCTGCAGGTGCTGGGGCGGCGCAACCGCGGAATTGACGTCATAATCACGCCCGTCAAAGTGCAGGGGGTGGGCGCGGCCCGCGAAATCGTCGACGCGATTCGGATGCTCAATAAACATGCGAAGAAGCCCGGCAATGAGATTGACGTGATCATCGTCGGGCGCGGTGGCGGCTCGATCGAAGACCTGTGGGCGTTCAATGAAGAGCCGGTCGCGCGGGCGATTTATGAATCCGAAATTCCGGTGGTCTCCGCGGTCGGCCACGAAACCGATTACACGATCGCGGACTTCGTCGCCGATCATCGCGCCCCGACGCCTTCGGCGGCCGCTGAAATAGTCGCCGCGGAATCGAGCGACCTGGCGGCGCGGATCGAGTATCTGCAAACGTCGCTGGCGCGCGCGATGAATCACAATCTGCTCATGCGCAAATCGCGCCTGCGAGATCTGATCGAGAGCCGCGGCTTCGCGGAGACGGCGCAGACGGTCTTATCGCTTTCGGCCAGGCGCCGCGAGCTTGAAAGACGCGCCGCCGACGCGCTGCGGGCGCGCCTGAGAGATTCCGGATCGAAATTCCGAGACGCTAATCGCCGCCTGGAATCGACCGATTTCCGCGCCCTGATCGCGATCAAATCCGGCCGGCTTGACGCGCTCGATCGGCGGTTGAGTCGCGCGGCCCAGGCGCGCCTGGAAGTCCAACGCCGCCAACTGGCCGTGGCCGCAGGCAAGCTGGACATGCTCTCGCCGCTGGCGGTGCTCGGACGCGGATACGCGCTGGTAAAGGATGAGGCCGGCAATCTGGTGTCACGCGCGGCGATGATCAGCGCCGGACAGAAGCTGGCGCTGCGCTTTGAAGACGGCGAAATCGGCTGCCGCGCTGAATCTCGCCACAGAGACACA
>DASUFM010000376.1:0-10324 GCA_036274535.1 Blastocatellia bacterium | reverse complement strand
TTCAGAGATATCGCTTTGTCGGGCGACCAGCAAACGCCGCAGCGCTGGTTCAATACCAGCGCCGGATTTGTGACAGCGTCGGGCGCCCAACCGGCGAGCAACGTCAGGACTTTCCCGTTCAGAATTCCGTTTGTCCGCTCCGATTCAATCAACAATTTTGATTTCTCGCTGCAGAAGAAAACGGAAATTCTGGAAAACAAGAACATCGAGTTCCGCGCCGATCTCCTGAACGCGTTCAATCACGTGCTCTTCCCCGGGCCGAATATGAACGTGACGCAGAACACTTTCGGGCGAATCACCGCCTCCCAACAGGCGAACTATGCGCGGCGTGTTCAGCTGACCTTGAAGTTCGTCTTCTGAGGTTGATCTTGAAAACGCTCCCGATATAACGCGGATGATGCGGACGCGGTAGATCCGCGCCGAGAAATCGGCGCGAACCTGCGGCGTCCGCATCATCCGCATTCTTTTCCAGTAAGCGCTCACGGACTTACTTAACCGAAGGTTGTGTATAAATCGACTGCCGCCATTTCTATCAGACTGTGAGCAATTACCTTTCCAAGCTCTTATGTTAAAGAGACGCGCCTTCCTGAATTTTTCTACGGCTCGACCTGCGGCGCCGTCAGGCTATCTGCAGCACGTCAGCCGTACTGCGATGGCCTGCCGCTTCGAGGTGACGCTGCCGCTCGAAGATCAGGCCGGCGTTTCGGCGGCTCGACAGGCGCTGGACGAAGCCGGCAGGCTGGAAGATCAACTGACGATCTTCAGGGAAAACAGCGAGGTCAGCTTCATCAACCGCGAGGCGGCGACAAATCCGGTAAGCGTCGAACACTCTCTATTTTCGCTTTTACTTTTGTGCCGGGAGCTTGGCCGCGAGACAGGCGGCGCTTTCGACATCACTTCCGGCCCGCTCAGCCGATGCTGGGGCTTTCTCAGAAGACAGGGGCGAATCCCGGAACTCGACGAAATAGAAGAGGCGAAAGCCCTCACAGGCGGCGACAAATTGCTTTTTGACCGCGAATCTCGCGAGATTCGATTCGCCCGGCCCGGAGTCGAAATAAACCTGGGGAGCGTCGGCAAAGGTTATGCGCTCGACCGTATCGCCGCGACGATGCGCAAACGCGTTCGCTCGGCTCTGCTGAGCGCCGGTTCCAGCAGCATGCTCGCTATTGGCGACAGTTGGACGGTGGGGGCGCGCCATCCCCTGGATAAACAAAGACGGCTGGCCGTCGTCCGGTTGCGCGACGCGGCGCTATCGACCAGCGGCGGCGAAGAACAGTTTTTCGAATACGGCGGCAAACGCTACGGCCACATCATTGACCCGCGCACGGGCTGGCCCGCCGATAGAGTGGCGAGCGTCACCGTGATCGGATCCTCTCCGGCAGTTGGCGCGGCTGTTACCGACGCGCTGGCGACGGCTTTTTACGTGGGCGGACCTGAGCTGGCAGGCGCTTATTGCGACGCCCATCCCGGCGTCATGGCCCTGATGTTGGAAAGCGGAGCGAATCGTCCGATTATTTTCGGCGCGAACAATCAATGTGAGGTGGAGATCATCAAAGGATGATTGAGTCACGCTCGCTACCGCTCGCGGTACTGACGAACAATCAATGTGAAGTGGAGATCGTCAATGAGTAGCAAGGCGCATCATTTTCTCTCCGGCCCGCAGCAGGCGGCGCTGGTTATTTTGCGCACGTTGATAGGCTGGCATTTTCTTTACGAAGGCTATTACAAGCTGATGCTTCCGGCGTGGAGCGCCGACGGCAAGCCGCTCCCGCCGTGGACTTCCGCTGGCTATTTGAAAGCCGCGTCGGGCCCGCTCGCGCGCCTCTTCCAATGGATGATCGACCACGGCTGGACAGTTTGGATCGATAACACGGTCAAGATCGGCCTGTTGTTGGTCGGGCTGTCGCTCATTCTCGGACTGTTCACCAGACTGGGCTGCTGGGGCGCGCTCTTTTTGCTGGCGTTGTTTTATGCGCTGGCGATCCCGACGGCGGGCTCTCCACAGCCGGGCAATGAGGGAACGTATTTGATCGTCAACAAGACCCTGATCGAGGGCGCGGCAGTGTTCGTTCTATTGGCTTTCAACACCGGCGCCATAGCCGGCCTGGATATGTTGTTGCGGCGAGTCAGTACCGCGAGCGGTAGCGAGCGAGGCTACATCGACGAGCTGACAGACGCGGCGACGTTCGCTACCGCTCGCGGTATTGACTCGGAGAAGGAGTGATTATGAATCTTACCGATGAACAGAAAGAACAGGGGAGGCGCAATTTCCTGAAGGCGATTGCGGGGACGCCGGCGCTTGTCGCGCTGGGCGTCGCGGCGGCGGCTCGCGGCCCGATCAAGGGAGGCCCTGTCAAAGCGGCCGTCATTGGGACCGGCGGCATGGGCCGTGGACTGATTGCGCAATGCCAGAAAGAGTTCATAGACCTGCGGGCGATTTGCGACATCAACCCGAAGCGCCGCCGCGCCGTGGCCGAATCGATGATGAAGTCCGGATGGCCTCAACCCAAAGAGTATGAAGATTGGCGGGAGATGCTGCAGAAGGAAGACCTTGAAGCGGTGATCATCGCCACTCCGTTGTGGTCTCACGCCGATATCGCGGTCGGGTGTCTGGACGCAGGCAAACACGTCCTGTGCGAAAAGATGATCGCCAAGACCGAAGCCGACTGCCGGCGCATGATCGACGCCAGCCACAGGAACCGCCGCGCGCTGGAGATCGGTTATCAACGCTATTACAATCCGATCTATCAGGCCGCTCATGACAACATCGTCAAACAGGGACTGCTCGGCGACGTATATTTCGCGCGGTTGGTCTGGCATCGCAACGCCAACTGGCGCCGCAGGGAAGACCCGCCGTCGGCTAATTTCGATCCGAGCCGGTGGGGCTATCCTGATTGGGAACATCTGCTGAACTGGCGTCTCTATAAGAAATACTCCGAGGGATTGGTGTGCGAACTCGGAAGCCATCTGCTCACCACGACGAACTGGTTTTTCGACTCGGCGCCTGAAGCGGTCTATTGCACGGGCGGCGTCTCGCGCTTTAATGACGGGCGCGAGGTCTTCGATCATGTTTACGCCACATTCGAATATCCCGGCGGACGCACGGCGACTTTCTCTTCGATCGAATCGAACGCCTTCGAGGACCATTACGAGATGTTCATGGGCACGAAGGGAACGCTGATCCTGCAGAACGAGACTGAGGTTTACCTTTTCAACGAAGGAGAGAGCCAGGCGACCAGAGTCGAAGTCTCGCGTCAGACATCGGCGCCGGTGGCGGACGCGTCCGCTACGCGTCCGGCGGATTCGCCAGGCCGCACGGTCACTGCGAACCAGGCGCAGGTGGACAGAGGAATTTCTTACAGGAACGAAATCGCGGAATTCTGCGCCGCCGCCAGGACCGGCGGCGCCGTCCGCGGCGGTCCTGAAAAAGCGATGAAATCGGCAGTGGCAGTCCTGGCGGCCAACGCTTCGTCAGAGAAGCGCGTCAGGATGGAAATCGCGACTAAATCATAAGCCTTATCAGAATCCTGTGGAGCGCGGACATCTCCGCCTGCGTGGTCGAAGGAGTAACCACCTTTATATGAAATAAGGGCCTTATAAACCCGCGCAGGCGGAGACGCCTGCGCTCCCAGGAATGAATAGGACTTATAGGTCCTATAGGACCTATTTTTGAGGAGATCCCATCATGACTTTTTGGCAATCCAGTTCAGGGCGCGGCGTTTTGATCGCATTGGTCGCCCTGATTGTTATGTTTGCGCCGCCATGCGCGCTGGCTCAGACTGGCGGCGGCGGATCAATTCAGGGAACGATTACCGATTCCAGAGGCTCAGTCCTCGCGGGAGCTACAGTGGTAGCGAGGAATGTCGCCACCGGGGTCGAATCTACCAGGCGGACCAATGAGGCCGGGCTGTATGTCATCAGCCCCCTGCCGCCGGGCGAGTACAAGGTGTCGGTTTCGGCGCCGAGCTTCCAAACCCTGATTCAGGAGAAGGTCTTCGTGGACGCTCTGAGCGCCGTCAACGTCAATCTCGCGCTGAAAATCGGCAATGTCGCGGACACCGTCACCGTGTCCGACGCTCCTCCACAACTGAATACCGCCGACGCCCGACTCGGCACGACAATACGCAATGAGTTGTATACCAATTTGCCGCTGGCGATGGGTACCTCGGTCGCCGGCTCCGGTATTGGCCAGGGGCCCAGAAATCCCGGTTCCTTCATTTTCCTGCTGCCCGGCGTTTCAGAAGGCAATCGCTGGGGAACGGTCAATGGGGCTCAGGGCTTTTCCAAGGATGTGTTCATTGAAGGCGTTCCCATTACTGACCCGATTCAGCAGGGCGAAGGCCGAACGATCAGCCTGGGCGTATCGGTTGAGGCGGTAGAGCAGTTTCAGGTGGAAACAAGCGGAACCGGAGTGGAGTTCAACGGACAGGGCGCCGAGAACTATACGATCAAATCGGGAGGGAATAAGTTTCACGGCACAGGCTTCGAGTACTTCCGAAACACCGTGCTCGATGCGCGAGGATTCTTCCCAAAAGTTCGTCCGGTCGAGCATCAAAACGAATTCGGTGGAACTATCGGGGGGCCGATCCTGAAGGAAAAACTTTTCTTCTTTTTCTCCTATGACGGCTGGCGCTATCGGGTGGTCAGCCCCACACAGGCCGCCTCATTACCGACGCTGAAAATGCGACAGGGAGATTTCAGCGAATTGCCCGTGGCCATTTATGATCCGCTGACGACTGTCGGCGTTCCGGGAGGTTTCAGCCGCACGCAATTCAGGGATCCGTCGCGCGCGACACCGTCAAATCCGCTGGGACTCAACATTATTCCATTAAATCGCATCTCCGCCATCTCTCAAGTCTATCAGTCCCTGCTGCCCGCGCCGACCAGCCCGGGGATTCAGAACAATTATCTGGGAGCCGTGCCGGTCGCGTACAACAACGACAGCTTCAACGCGAAAGTGGATTACAACCTGACGGCGAATCAACGTCTCTCCGGGCTCTTCACGCGGGGCAAGCGAAGCCAGCCGTTGCCATACAGAGAGATCAGTTCTTCTTCTCCTCAGACGGTTTTTCCGCTGCCTTACACGGACACGAGAAAGGTCGAGGAAATCCCGACCGTGTTCCAATTGAAACATAACTGGAACATCGGTTCGAATCTGGTCAACCAGGTGAGCTTCGGCTACAACCATTTATTCGTGCCGATCACCAACGCCACCTCGGACGGCAAGTGGGCGGCCAAGGCCGGTCTCAAGGGGTTGCCGGCCGGTGACGCGAGCGACGCTTTCCTGGAAGCGGCTTTTGGGGGCCCCAATGCGCCATCAGGTTGGCGCGGTACGAATTCCAGGGATTTCGAGGACAATAATTACAACTACACTTTCCAGGAAAGTTTGTTGTGGATCCACAATAAACATTCCTTCAAATTCGGCTTCCAATACCAGCGGACGCGCGACCGCACCATCACCAACGACACGGGCAGCCTGCTGACCACGAACTTCAGTAATTTACAGACCGCCGGCTTCAACGCCTCGGGCGGATTGTTGAGCGGGACCGGTAACGCGTATGCCAGTTTCCTGCTGGGCGCTCTGAATTCGGCGGTGGTCAATGAGGATTCGGTGGTGGTAACCAACGCCAAATTCAGCAGCTATGCATGGTGGGTGGCTGACGACTATAAGGTGACCGATCGACTTACGGTGAATCTGGGTTTGCGGCACGACATCATGCTGCCCTACACGGAAGGGGACAACCACTTCACTTATCTCGACATCAACGCTCCGAACCCGGCGGCCGGAGGGATTCCCGGGGCCTTGCGGTTCGGCGGCAATTACGCGCCGGACGCAATAAGCTGTAAGTGCAGCCAGATCATCAACACTTATTATCGCGCTTTCGGACCGCGCATCGGATTCGCATACAGCCTCAATGACAAGACGGTGTTGCGCGGCGGTTACGGGATGATGTACTCGCGCAGCGGCGCGGTCGGGGGCCGTGACGGCGCGCGCATCGGGACAGGCTTGACCGGCGTTAACGCCAACGCTCCGATCGCGAGTCCGAATGGCTCGTTCGCGCCGGCTCTTTTCTGGGACAACGGTATTCCGCCTTTCGCGAAAGGACCGATTTACGATGAGACTTATCAGACTGGTTTCAATGGAAGAGGGACAGGCGGCGCCGTGACTTTTGGCGATCCCTTCAGCCAGCCGCCTCGCTATCAGAATTGGAACCTCTCGATACAGCGCTCACTCACCAATTCCCTGGTCGTGACTGCGGCTTATGTGGGAAGCAACGGCAAACAGCTTCGCGGAGGCGGACGCGGCGCCTATTCAAACCAGATAGACCCCAAATATCTGGTCCTGGGGAATCTGCTCACTCAAACTGCAAACCCCACCAACGTGGCGGCCGCAGCCGCCATCGTGCCGGGAATCAAGCTGCCGTTCGCCAATTTCTCAGGGACTATCGCTCAGATGTTGCGCCCGTTTCCTCAGTACAATAGCGTCACCGACGTTTACGGCAACGTCGGTCAGTCGAATTACAACGCTCTGCAGTTGTCCGTTCAGCAGCGCCTTTCACAGGGGCTGACTTTCAACGTGAACTATACTTTCAGCAAAGCGCTCGGAACCATCAATGGAAATCGCAGCGCTTACATACAGGAGAAGAATCTTTCCACCACCGACCAGCCTCACCTCCTGAACGCGTTTTACACTTACGAACTGCCCTTCGGAAAGGGGCGCATGTTCAATCCTGAAAATAAAGTCGTCAACGCGCTGGTGAGTGGATGGCGTATTACCGGGATCACCCGGTACGCCTCGGGAACGCCGCTCGGGCCTTTCACCGCGAGCTGCAATGTGCCGCAGGCGGGCACATGCTGGGCCAGCTATAATCCGGCCTTTACCGGAAATGTGAAGCTGGAAGGAGATGGAGGGGTCGCTCCCTTTATCAACGTAAACGCCTTCATCTCTCCGGCTTCGTTCACCTATGGCAACACTCCAGCGAGGGGCGCCTATGGGCTCCGCAACCCGCACTTCTTTAATCAGGATGTGAGCCTCGCCCGGAATTTTCAAATCCGCGAAGGATTACGGTTCGTGTTTGGGGCCGACTCGTACAACCTGTTCAATAATGTTCGTTTGGGAAGCATCAATACGAACATTACAAACGCCAATTTCGGCAAGGCCGCCGCTCAGGTGAACCTGCCCCGCGTATTCCAGTTCAAGGCCAGAATCGAATTCTGAAACCACGGATTCTCAAGGATGCGACGGATCGATGCGGATACACGTAACGATCCGTCGCATACGCTTCGAGCAAAACTCAAAGCCGCCGGCGCCCCAAAGGCGCCGCAGTTCCGATTTACGCTAAAATGGCTTCATTGGTTAGCGCTCGACTGTTCTTCAAGTGTCATAATTCTATGAATAAAGTTTTTCATCAATCGCGCCGCATCCGGTTAATCGCGGCTGTAATGTGGTGCGCGGCTTTTGCCGCCGGCGGTCGAGTCACGCTGGAGGCCCGGCAAACTAACGCCGGCTGGTCACAGGTCCCGGCCATCCTGAGTCGCATCAAAGCGCCTGTTTTCCCGAATCGCGACTTCAAAATCACGGATTACGGCGCCGTCGCCGGCGACAAGACCGACAACACCGAGGCCATCAGCAAGGCCATCACGGCCTGCAACGCCGCGGGCGGCGGCCGCGTCGTCGTGACGCCGGGAGTCTTTCTGACCGGCGCGATTCATCTCAAAAGCAATGTCAATCTGCATATCGCGGAAGGCGCGACGCTAAAATTCATTCCCGACCCGGCGAAGTACCTGCCCGCCGTCCTGACGCGCTTCGAGGGGACGGAATGCATGAACTATTCACCGCTGATTTATGCTTATGAGCAGGAGAACATCGCCGTCACCGGCAAAGGAACACTCGACGGCTCGGCTTCCGCGGAGAACTGGTGGGCCTGGAAGAGATCAGGGGCGGAGAGCGTGCTCCGGCTGCTCGAATTCAACGACAAAGGAACGCCCGTTTCCGATCGCGTGTTCGGCGAGGGCCACAAACTGCGGACCAATTTCATTCAACCCTATCGCAGCCGCAACATCCTGATCGAGGGCGTGACGATCAACAACTCGCCGATGTGGGAAATTCATCCCGTGCTTTGCCAAAACGTGACGGTGCGCGGCGTGACCGTCGTCTCGCACGGACCGAACAACGACGGCTGCAATCCGGAATCGTCCCGCGACGTGTTGATCGAAAATTGCGTCTTCGATACCGGCGACGATTGCATCGCCATCAAATCGGGCAGGAACGACGACGGACGCCGCATCGCGACGCCCTCCGAAAACATCATCGTCCGCAACTGCGTGATGAAGGACGGCCACGGCGGCGTCGTGATGGGCAGCGAGATTTCCGGCGGCGTGCGCAATGTCTTCGTCGAAAACTGCAAAATGGACAGCCCGAACCTGGACCGCGCGCTGCGATTTAAATCCAACGCCAAACGCGGCGGCGTGATCGAGAATATTTTTATGCGCAACGTCGAGATAGGTCGTGTCGCGGAAGCCGTCCTGACAATAGATTTTCTATACGAGACAGGCGCCAACGGCCCTCACAAACCCGTCGTGCGCAATGTGACGATCGAGAACGTTCGCAGCGCGTCGAGCCCTCGCGTCATGTGGGTCGCGGGCTTTCCCGGCGCGGTCATCGAAGACATACGCTTCGCCGATTGCGCGTTTCGCGGCGTCGAATCCGGCGAAGTCGTTCAGAACGCCGGCTCCATCTCATTCAGGAATGTCACTATCGAACCGGCGTCGAAGGGGCGGAGCCGTAATTCACCTTAATAGGACCTATAGGACTTATGGGACTTATAGGCCCATTCTTCAGGAGACAGTTTATGATCACAAAGAGAGATTCGTTAGTCGCATTGTTCGCCGCATGCGCGACGCTTGCCGTTGTCGCGATGGCGCAAACTGAAAAGCCCGTCATGGGGTCTTCGGTGTTCGATTGGAACGACATCGAAGTGAAGCCGTCTAACGTCGGTTCAACGCGTAAATTCTTTCAGGCGCCGACCGCCACGCTCGATGAGCTTGAATGCCACGTGACTACGCTCAACCCGGGCGAGACGCCGCACCCGCCCCACAAACATCCGGACGAGGAAGTAATCATCGTCAAAGAAGGAACGGTCGAAGCGATGGTCAACGGCCAGATGAAACGCGTCGGGCCCGGTTCGGTCATCTTTCAAGCGGCAAACCAGATGCACAGCATCCGCAACGTCGGTCAGACCGCGGCCGTCTATCATGTTTTCAAATGGAACTCGCCCGGAATGCTGAAAGACAAGGCGAAACAGTAACTTTTCTCAAAATTCTCCCGCAACCCCGGGCCGGATAACCGCGCTTTGTCCAAACTCTCAGTCGCGGCGCGCCAGGAATGGCTGTTCTGCGCCTGACATCTTCGAGCGTTCCGCAAGGCGAAACACCAATCCACAATCACTCCTGAGCCGCCTCTGTCAAATCGTTGTAATAGCAAGACCGTCGTTCCACATCGTGGAATAGCGCGCGGGGTGGAATTTCTCGCTTGTTCTCATCCCGATGAATTCCTACATTGCGTTACGCAGGGAATTGCCTTTAAACGCCAAATAAAAAATAGCTCGTATCTTGATTTACGCTTTGCCGGAAATATTCGCGAAGCGTCATCGGGCGGAAGTCTCAGCCCATGTATTCCGCATAAACTGCGACGGTTTGAAAGCCGCCGAAGACCGGAGGAGTCAAATGAAAAGCTCGATTCGATCACTCGCAGGATTGTCCATCCTCATCGTTTGCGCCGCCGGCGCTATTGCTCAGACCAACCGTGGGGGCATTAGCGGAACTGTCTTCGATAAGACCGGGGCGATCGTGCCCGGCGCTCAAGTCACCATTACCAATGTCGGAACGAACCGATCGCAAATGTTGACTACTTCGGAGGAAGGCGTCTACACAGCGGCGGCGCTGGAACCGGTTGTTTACCGCATTACGGTCGAGGCGCCTGGCTTCAAGAAAGCCCTGGTTGACAACATCAAGGTCGACACGGCAGTCACGGCCACGGTCAACGTCACGCTCGAACCCGGCGCGGTCGAAACCATAGTACACATTACCTCGGAAGGCGCGTTGCTCAACGTCGAATCCGGGACGCCTGGGCAGACGATCACCGAGCGCCAGATCAGGGACCTGCCGCTCAACAATCGCAGCGTGCTCGACCTGGTGTTGACCGCCGGCAACGTCAGCGGCGTGGCCGGGACCGAAGACCCAGAACTGGGCGCGGACATTCCGGCGCCCGGCTTCAACGTCAACATCAACGGCGGGCGCGCCGGGAGCACGGCCATCCTGGCCG
>DASUFM010000375.1:0-3159 GCA_036274535.1 Blastocatellia bacterium | reverse complement strand
TCATGATGCTTCTGATGAAGTTGATCGGCGCCGTGAAGACGCTGGAGGTAGGAGTGTTCACCGGATACAGCTCGCTTTGCACGGCGCTGGCGTTGCCGCCGAACGGACGCATAGTAGCGTGCGATGTCAGCGAAGAATGGACTTCGGTGGCGCGGCGTTATTGGGCCGAGGCCGGGATCGCCGACAAGGTCACGCTGCGCGTGGGGCCGGCCGTCGAAACGCTCGACGCTCTGCTCGCTGATGGGCAGGCAGGGACTTTCGATTTCGCGTTCATCGACGCCGACAAGCCGAACTACGACAATTACTACGAGCGGGCGCTGAAGCTTACACGTAAAGGCGGCCTGATCATGTTTGATAATATGCTGTGGAGCGGCAAGGTCGCCGATCCGAGCGTTCAAGACGATAATACCGTCGCGTTGCGCGCGCTTAATGAGAAGTTGCATCACGATGAGCGCGTGTTCGTTAGCCTGCTTCCTCTGAGGGACGGGATATCGCTGGCGGTAAAGCAATCTGATTGATGTTGTATGAATTATAAAAGCAATATCCTCGAACTCATAGGCGGCACTCCTCTTGTTAAAATCAACAAGCTGACGCGCGGAATGAAGCCGCTGGTGCTGGCCAAGATCGAATCGCTGAATCCCGGCGGCAGCGTCAAGGATCGCATCGGGAAGGCGATGGTCGACCGCGCCGAACGCCTGGGCGATCTCAAACCAGGCGGGACCGTCGTCGAGGCGACGAGCGGCAACACCGGAATAGGCATCGCGCTGACCTGCGCCGTCCGAGGTTACCGCTGCGTTTTCGTGATGACGGACAAATGCAGCCAGGAAAAAGTTCGTTATCTGAAGGCGCTGGGCGCGGACGTGATCGTCGTTCCGGCGGCGGCCAAGCCCGATTCGCCTGAGCATTACGTGAACACCGCGCGCCGCATCGCCAGCGAGACGCCTGACGCCATCCTGACCAACCAATACGCCAATCCGGCCAATCCTGAAATTCACTATCGCACAACGGGGCCTGAAATCTGGGAAGCGACTGAAGGACGGATCACGCATTTCGTCGCGGCGATGGGCACGGGCGGCACGATCAGCGGCGCCGGCAGGTTTCTGAAAGAGAAGAATCCGAACATCAGAATTGCCGGCGCCGATCCTTACGGCTCAGTCTTCAAGACATTCAAGGAGACCGGCAGGTTGATGGGCTCCAACCCCTACCTGGTCGAAGGAATAGGGCAGGAACTGATTCCCGAAAACGTCCACTTGAAATACATTGATGAGATCATCAATGTGACCGACCGCGATTCGTTCAACACCGCGCGTCGTATGGGGCGCGAAGAGGGAATCTTCTGTGGCGGCAGCTCCGGAACGATCGCCTGGGCCGCGCTGAAAGTCGCCGAAAGACTGTCCGAAAACGATGTCCTGGTCTTCATCGTCTGCGACACCGGCGAACGCTACCTGTCGAAATTCCTGTCGGATGAATGGATGAAAGAGAAGCGGCTGCTGGGCGAAGAGCGGATGACGCTCGGATTGCTCAACGAATTGAAAACGCATGGGGACAGGCCGCGCCTGGTCCACGTCGGCCCCGGCGCTACGGTCGGCGAAGCGCTGGGCTTGATGAATTCACATGGCTTGTCACAAGTGCCGGTTCTTGATGACGGCAGGCCGGTCGGCAGCATCCGCGACAACCGCGTGATGGGGCAGTTGCTGGATAATCGCGAACTGCTGCAGGCGCCGGTGACGGAGGTTATGCACGGGCCGTTCCCGGTCGTCAATGAAAATGTGGACGTCGCGCGCGCGAAGCAATATTTGAAGGCCTCTCCGGCAGTCCTGGTGGAAGAGTACGGCCGAATCGTCGGAATCGTCACCCGCCACGACGTGATCGATATTCAACCCTGATTGTAGGACTGGATCGTCGAATCAATGCGCTATGATGAGTGGGACAATTTGGCAAATTGTCCCACTCAGGATAAGCCGGTCAACCAGTCTTGAGCAGAAGCGCGTTCCACAGCATCCGCCTTCGGGTTTTGGACATGGCCAGCATTATCACCGTCGCCACCAGATACAGGCCGCAGAAGATAAGGCGGATATTTTCCTGCGGCATCAGCAACTGTCCGGTGAACAACGCCAGCAATAACACCGCCTCCCATATCGTGAACCGGAAATCGGAGATGACGACGGCGGCGAACACTGATTGCGCCGAAGTCAGCAGCAGTTCTTCTTTCTGTTGCGTGTTCAGGATCATCGGGGCCATCCTTGTTGTCGCCGCCAGGCCATAAGCCAGCGGCAGCGCTCCCACCAGCAGCGTCCATTGATTGACCTTCGAGGAAATCAACGCGCCGAGGCCGACCGAGCCCTTGCCTTTGAGCGCGAACAACAAGGCGATCAATCCTTCCGGCGATTCCGAGGCCAGCGGCGCCAGCCATTGCACCAGCAGAAATTCGTTTACCCCGTAAGTCTTGCCGGTCTCTTTCAGCCCTTCGGCGAATGGCTCCGCCGACAACCAGATTACGACGCCCGCGAAGCCGAACATCAGCAGGACAGCGAGCCGCCTGCCGTTATTCCCGAGCTTGCGATCGATCTCGGCGGCGACACCTTCCAGATCTTCGTCGTGTTTTTCGCCGCGCGCCGCGCGTCCCGCGTAATATAAAAACATCGCGAAGAGAATGAGCATATCAACCCATGACAGCGTTCCTTTCAATGGAATCACCAGCGAATAGATGGTCGCCAGCAATAACAGGCTGATTTCAAGCCCTTGCGAATGATCGAGGTCGATCTCTTTCCGTTTGTGTTTGAAGTAATAGACGATTGCGATGAGCGCCCATCCGATGCCGATCAGAATACGATTGGCGCCGGTCATATTGGCTATCGCCAATCCTTCATGCGTTCCCTGCTTGCCTTCGGTCCAGGCGTAATGCAGCCCTATGGCGTATTCCGGCAGCACGCTGATCAGCGCGAGTGAGATCAACGCCAGCGCCCGCGGGATGTCGCGTTCGGAAAGTTCGGCGCCCCATCCCAGCAGAAACGCCGCTCCTACGATCGCCACGCCGGAGAGCAGCGAAACAATCGCCGGATTGAGGTCATGCGTTTTACCAGTCAGCGCCAGGAAGATCCACGGTAATGGAACGATGACGGAAAAAATCAGAGGAAGGTATTTTTTCATTTGTATGTT
>DASUFM010000374.1:0-2597 GCA_036274535.1 Blastocatellia bacterium | reverse complement strand
ATTTAACAGGGACTTCACCTGTCCCTATACGAATCTTTACTTCGTGACATTACAATCCGAGTTTAATTTCATATCCTTTGACATTAAAACACAGGGCGACGTAAAGTCCGCTTCTCATTGCGCATCAACTTTGTACACCAGGAACACACCAGGAACACACCTGACTGAATCGACAGGAGAACACATGAACTATCGCATCCCCGCTATTCTATTATTTTGTCTTCTTATGATCACGGCGGCGGCCACAGCGTTCGCTCAGTTCGACACTGCGGTCGTGCTCGGCGCGGTTCGCGACCCGAACGGCGCCGCTTTACCCAGGGCGACGGTGACTTTGAAAAACATCGCGACCGGCATCACCGCGACGGCGCAAACCGACGAAGGCGGAAACTACCAGTTCCTCAACGTCAAGATCGGCGCTTATCAGGTTGTAGCCGAAGCGCAGGGATTTTCCAGGGCCGTGGCCGACAACATTCAGGTCACGGTCAACGCGCGCCAGCGCATTGATCTGACGCTGAAGGCCGGGTCAGTGACCGAGTCGGTGACTGTTACGACCGATGCCGTGCAACTCGAAACCGAATCGAGCGACCGCGGCCAGGTCATCAATCGGCAACAGATCGTCAACCTTCCTCTCAACGGGCGCGCTTACGCCGACCTGGCGCTGCTCTCGCCCGGCGTGCGCAAATCCGTGCTCAACAATCAGGGTTCCGGCGGACGCGACGCGTCGTTCAACGTCAACGGGCTGCGCAGTTCGCTCAACAATTTCATCATTGACGGCGTGGACAATAATTCCTACGGCACCAGCAACCAGGGCTTTTCGAACCAGGTCGTTCAGCCATCGCCCGACGCCGTGCAGGAATTCAAAGTTCAGACCAACAATTTCAGCGCGGAGTTCGGGCGCGCGGGCGGCGCGGTCATCAATACGTCTCTGCGCAGCGGCGGAAACGCGTTTCACGGCTCGGTCTACGATTACCTGCGCAACACCTCGCTCAACGCCACCGGTTTTTTCAAGCCGACGCGCGGCCAGAAGCCGGTGTTGATCCAGAATCAGTTCGGGGGGACGATCGGCGGACCGATCATTAAGGAGAAAACCTTCTTCTTCTTCGATTATGAAGGCTTCCGCCGCATCACGCGCTCGCTCCAATTCGCCACCGTGCCGACCGCGACGCAACGCAACGGCCAGTTGGGAATTCCGATCCGCAACCCATTCACCGGCGTCGTCTATCAGGACGGCAATATTCCGGCCAGCGAGATCACGCCCTTCGCCCGGCAAGTGATGAACGCTCTGGTATTGCCGACGACCAGTCCCAACGCGACCGGCGTGGTTTCAAACAATTACGAAGCGCTGCCGCGCAGCCAGTTCTACAACGACAAGGGCGACCTGAAGATTGACCACAACTTCAACCAGAAGACTACCGCGTTCGTTCGCCTGAGTCATCGCAAGGTCAACAACTTTGAAGCTCCGGTCATTCCAGCGCCCGTTTTCAGTTCGGCAAACGCCAATGTGCGCGTGCTCAATCAACAACTCGCGGCCGGTGTGACGCACAATCTGACGAGCACATCGCTGCTTGAGTTCCGTCTCGGCATTTCGCGCACGGAAGCGGGCAAGACGCCGACCGGCGTAGGCGACCTGAATTTCAATCTGCCGGGGTTGCCGACCGACCCGCGCTTCGCGGGCGGGCTCAACACGCAGAATATTGGAGGTTACACCGGTCTCGGGCGGCAGAACAGCAACCCGCAATTCCAGGATCCGTTCGTCGTCAACCCGCGCGTCAATTACACCTTCCTTGTCGGCAGTCACAGCTTAAAAACCGGCTACGAGTACCAGGCGATCAATACGGAGATTGACGATTTCAACCCGAAGTACGGCATTGACAGCTACTCGGGCCGATTCAGCCGGCCGCTGGGCGTCACTAGCAACAACAACCTGTACAATCTCGCCGACTTCCTGTTCGGCGCGCGCAGCAGGTACGAGTTGAACAATAACGTCATTGTCAACTACCGCCAACGTATGCATTTCGCCTATGTGCAGGATGACTTCAAAATCAACCCCAAACTGACGCTCAACATGGGAGCGCGTTACGAGTTCGCCACGCCACAATGGGAGGACAAGAATCTATTAGCCAATTTCGACCCGGCGACGGCGACGCTGATCAGAGCCAAGGACGGCTCGCTTTACGACCGAGCGCTGGTGGATCCTGATTACAATAACGTGGCGCCGCGGATCGGCTTCGCCTACAATGCGCTCGACCGGACAGTTGTGCGTGGCGGTTACGGGATCAGTTACATACATTTCAACCGGCTGGGCGGCGAAAACCTGCTGGCTTTCAACGGGCCGAACATTGTCGGCAACGGCGTCGATCAACGAATCTCGGACCCCCTCTGCGCCGGCAATAATTTCATCGGCTGCTTCCGCAGGACGGAGCAGGGGTATCCGGAGGGCTTCGTCGCATCGGACCGATTCAATCCGCTCACCGCGCGCGTCAACTTCACGCCGCGCGACACGCGCACGGCCTACGTGCAGAGCTGGCACCTGAGCGTGCAGCGCGAATTGCCGTTGAATCTTCTTCTGGATGTGGCCTACGTCGGCAACCGCAGTA
>DASUFM010000373.1:0-7799 GCA_036274535.1 Blastocatellia bacterium | reverse complement strand
GCGCGAGTTGTTTACTCGCGCCGCTTCGGCGGAAGGCAGCGCGAGTAAACAACTCGCGCCACAAATTATCAAACCTGAGTGAGGCTAACCACGGCGGAGAAAGGGCGGAAAGTCATCATTGTCGGCGGCGGCATGGGCGGCCTGAGCGCCGCGATACACCTGCGGCTGGCCGGTTATGAAGTGACGATCTACGAGGCGAACGAGCGCGTCGGAGGGCGCGCCAATCGGATCGAGCGCGACGGTTTTCGCTTCGACACCGGTCCTTCGCTGCTCAATTATCCGTGGGTCTTCGAGCGGATTTTTGAGGCTGCCGGACGGCGGCTGAGCGATTACGTCAGGCTGCTCGCGGTTGATCCGTCAGTCAGCTTTCAATGGTCCGACGGCCAACGATTGACGCTTTCGAGCGACGTGAGGCGATTGCTCGCGGAATGTGAGCGCGTTGAACCCGGATCGCGCCCCGCCATGCTCGCCTTCCTGCGCAATGCGGGCGCGAAGTATCAGACGGCGTTTGAGAAACTGGTCAACCGCAACGCGGATAATCCGTTGACCTGGCTCGGGCGGCTCTCGATCGGCGAACTGGCGCGGCTCGGAGTATGGCGGTCGCTCGACGGCGAGTTGGGGCGGTTCTTCCGGAGTCGTCATCTGCGCGAAGCCCTGGGCTCATACGCGATGTACCTCGGAGGCTCGCCGTACGAATTGCCGGGCCTGTTTTCAATCCTGCCTTACGGAGAGCTGGCGTACGGCCTCTGGCTGCCCGAGGGCGGCATTTACAGTCTGGTCGAAGGCGTTGAACGATTGGCGCGCGAGTTGGGCGTCGCCATTCAAACGAGCCGGCGCGTGCGCCGCATCCTCACGGAAGGGCGAAAAGTGACGGGCGTAAAACTCGATGACGGACGCATGCGCCATTCGCGGATCGTGGTTTCAAACGTTGACGCTCCAACCACAAAAACGGAATTGATAGGCCGTCACGTAAAAACGAAGATGACGCCGGGCGTGATGACATTCTATTGGGGCCTTCGCGGGCGGGTGGAGGAGATCGGGCATCACACCATCTTCCTTCCGCGCGACTACCGGGCGGCCTTCGCCGACCTGTTTCGGGCGAAGCGAATCCCTGACGATTTGCCTTTCTACGTGAGTGTGCCGTCGGCGACCGATCCGTCGCTTGCCCCCGCCGGCGACAGTGTGATGTTCGTCCTGGCGCCTACGCCACTGCTGAGCGAACTGCCTGGCGTCGTCTGGGCTGATAGACTACAGACGGTGAGGGCTCAAGTCCTGGAGCGATTGCGACAGCACGGGCTCGATCTTTCGTCCGAACGCATCGCGGTCGAGGAAGTTTACACGCCCGAGGATTGGCGGCGGCGGTTCGGCCTTTACGACGGCTCGGCTTTCGGCGCGGCGCACACTTTCTTTCAAGTGGGCCCTTTCCGCGCCCGCAATTACGACGAGGAAGTGGGCGGGCTCTTCTACGTAGGCGCGAGCACTACGCCGGGCACGGGCCTTCCGATGGTCGCGCTCAGCGGCAAACTCGTGGCGGAGCGTATTCAGCAAATGAGATAAATTTCCGATGCATGTCGAGTGTTACGGTTCAGGATCGCGGGTTTATTTCGGCCTGCACGGTTGGAGCGGCGATTACACTACGTTCGCCCCACTGGCCGCGTATTTACCGGCTGGCGTCGCGCTATACAGCGCGGACCTGCCCGGCTACGGCCGTTCGCCCGCGCCGCGACGTTGGGAATTGTCTGAGATCACGGATGAAATTGCGCGAGCGATCGCCGCCGTCGATTCCCCTGTTTCCGTGATCGGCGCCTGCAGTGGCGCTGTTTTCGCCCTGCTGGCCGCCGAACGCCTGGCAGGCCGCATAGAGCGGCTGATCCTGATTGATCCATTCGCTTATCTGCCCCTGTACTTCAAAATCTTTCTGCACAGGCGCATCGGACGTTACGCCTACTATTCGACATTCGCCAACCCGCTGGGACGGTGGTTGACTAACCTGTCACTCAGCAGGCATCGCACGGCGGACACAAATCTGACCGAATCTTTTGTCTCGGTCAGTCATGACGTGGCTTACCGTTACCTGGCTCTTATGGGCGATATTAATGACGTCAGCCGGTTCAGTCGCCTGCGCCTGCCGGTTGATCTGATATACGGCGCTCGCACCTTCGGCGCAATCAAGAAATCGATTCATATGTGGCGCGACATATGGCCTCACGCCCGATGCCATGAACTCGCCGGCGCGGGACATTTGCCGATCCAGGAGGCCACCGCGCAGTTGAGCGAAATTGTCTTTGCGTGAATATATGGTTGAACGCTTAACTAATTTCATCGCCCTTCGTCAGCCGATGATTGAAGCGGCGCTGGAGCAATCGCTGCCGATCAGCGCGCAACCCGGCGCGGAGAGGTTGAACGAGGCGTTGCGAGCGGCCGTCTTTCCCGGAGGAAAACGCTGGCGACCGATCCTGACCTTGCTGGGAACAATGACCACCGGCGGCGATGAGCGGCCGGCGATGCCGATCGCGTGCGCGATTGAATTTCTTCACACGAGTTCGCTGATTCTCGACGACTTGCCCGCGATGGATGACGCCAGGTTGCGGCGCGGCCGCGCGGCGCTGCATTTGATATACGGCGAGGGCCTCGCCATGCTCGCGGCTCTGGCCTTGCTCAATCAGGCCTATGCGCTAATGGCGAGGGCCGGCGCCGGTCGATTGATCGCGGAAGCCGCGCTGTGCATCGGCCCCGATGGAATGATCGGCGGGCAGGCCGCCGACCTCGACATTCGGGCGTCTCGCGGCGATTCCAATGCGGTTGCCAGCCGGCAGCTCAAAACCTCAGCGCTGGCGCGATTGACGATCATCGCCGGCGCCGTCGCCGCCGGCGCCGATGAACGAGACGTCGCCGCGCTCGCCCGCTACGGCGAATGCCTCGGCGCGGCCTATCAAATATGCGACGACTTGCTCGACGAGTCGGGAGAAAGCGCCGAGATCGGCAAGAATGTGGGGCAGGACGCGCGCCACCGGCGTTCGACCTTCATAACGCAATTGGGCGCTGAAGGAGCGCAGCGAATGGCCCTCACCCTCCTGACCGAAGGCAAACAGGCTCTCCGGGAAAGATTCGGCGAATGCCAGACCGCGAGCCTGCTGATTGAAGCGGCTGATATGGTGATCGGCAAAATCGTCAGGGAGGAACTAAAACCCAAAACCTACAGCCTGCAACCTAGTTGACGGCCTGGGAGCGCAGGCATCCCTGCCTGCGGGCAGCGCCGTAAAGCGCGATAGGACGCAGGCAATGACGCCTGCGCTCCCAGGAAACGCTTAAAAGCATAACTTATGACCTTGTTGTTTCTTTTTTTTGCCCCGCTGCCGCTCATCCTGGCTCTTGCGTTATGGAACGCGGTGGCCTGGCCGAAATTCACCGCTTCGGCGCCCGTCAGGCAGGGCATGGTTTCAGTTTTGATCCCGGCGCGCAATGAGGAATCGAACCTCGCGGCTTGTCTGAATGGCGTTCTGCGACAGGGCGCGACGGTGCGCGAGGCGCTGGTATACGACGATCATTCGACCGACGCGACACCGCGGATTATAGCCGATTACGCATCGAGCGATCCTCGTGTGCGCGCTGTCGCTCCAAGCCCGCTGCCGCCCGGATGGCTGGGCAAAAATTTCGCATGCTCGCGGCTCGCCGAGGAAGCGCAGGGCGAATGGATGCTTTTTCTGGACGCCGACGCGAGACTGGCGGATGGCGCTGTCGGGAGAATGCTCGAAGAAGCTCACAAACGCGAGGTGACGCTGCTCTCGGCCTGGCCGTCGCTCACGATGGTTAGTTTCTGGGAAAGGGCGCTCATGCCGATGCTCAATTTCGTTGTTTTCACGCTCTTCCCCGCCCCGCTCTCTCTCGTTCGCAACGACCCTTCGCTAGGCCTGGCTCATGGCGCGTGCATACTCGTCGAGCGCGCAAGTTATCAAGCCGTGGGCGGACACGCGTCGGCGCCGGACGAAATCTTCGAGGATCAGACTCTGGCTCGTTTGTGGCGCAAGCGGGGCAGGCGCGGTTTGTGTTTCGACGGACAAGGCGTCGTCGAAGCGCGGATGTATAGTTCGCTGGCCGGGATCTGGCGCGGTTTTCAAAAGAACTTCTTCCCGGCCTTTCGCCACGAATCGAGCTTCTGGGGTTTCATTCTGTTGCACTCCACGATGTTTCTCGCGCCTTTCTTCGCGATTTTCTGGATTCGCGCATGGCCGATATTTTTGGCCGTCGGGCTTACGCTCGCTATTCGCGCTCTGCTGGTTATGCGGTTCGGACACCCGTGGCTGTCCGTCCTGCTGCACCCGGCGGCCGAAGCGATACTGCTTGCCATCGGCCTCTCATCGTGGCTGCGATGCAAGAGTGGCCGGGGCGTGGAATGGAAGGGCAGACAATATTATGAGGATCGAGAATGGAGGATAGAAGATCGAGGATAGCGCCATTCGCGCAAGGCGCTTCCCGATCCTCGATCCTCGATCCTCGATCCTCGATCCTCGATATGAAACATGCAGTCATCATAGGCGGCGGGCTTGGCGGGCTGGCTGTCGCGTTGCGGCTGGCGGCGCGCAAATGGCGCGTCACCGTATGCGAACAGGGCGAGAGTTTCGGCGGCAAGATGAATTTCTGGGCCGAGCGTGGTTTTCGCTTCGATACCGGGCCGTCGCTGATTACCATGCCCTGGGTCTTTGAAGAGCTTTTCCAGGCCGCGGGCGGCTCTTTACGGGAGCGCCTTACGCTAACGCCAGTGAACCCGCTCTGCGATTACGTATACGATGACGGCGCGCGATTCACGTATTCGACTTCACTTCCGGAGTGGCTACAGACGGTGCGCGGAATCGAGCCGGCTGATGAGCGCGGCTTCCTGAAATTCCTGGAGCTCGGAGCGCGGCTTTACGAGGTTTCCAAAGAAACTTTCCTGCGCCGGCGTCCGCTCGACTGGCCCTCCGTCAAAGCATCCACAATCCTGCGTCATATCCCCATACGTTACGGCTGGGGCAATTATCACCGCACGGTCGCTGCGCACTTTAAAAGCCCGCGCCTGCGGCAGCTTTATGACCGCTATCCGACCTACGTGGGCTCATCGCCTTACCGGGCCCCGGCGACTCTCGCCGTCATCCCTTATCTGGAATACGCTTTCGGCGGCTGGCACGTCGAAGGCGGGCTTTATCGCATCGTGCAATGCCTGATCGATCTGGCCCGGCAGGCGGGCGTCGAGTTGATGACCCGAGCGCGCGTCGAGCGCATCGAGCATAAGCAAGGCAGGGCGTGTGGCGTGACGCTGACAGACAACACGCGCATTGAGGCGGAAGTGGTCGTGATGAACGGCGACGCGTCGGACGCGCCCATTTTGTTAGGCGCCGGGCGGGCGGCGCGCCTTCCGCCCTCCGAACGCTCGTTATCAGGACTGATCTTTCTGCTCGGCGTCAGGCGCAATCTTCCACAGCTTCGGCATCACACTGTTTATTTCTCGGCGGATTACCGGCGGGAATTCGCCGAGTTGTTTAACGAACGGCGTTTTCCAGACGACCCGACGGTGTACGTCAGCGCGCCGTCGCGCGGCGACAGATCACTGGCGCCTGCCGAAGGCGAAACACTCTTCGTCATGGCCAACGCCCCGGCCAACGCTGATGAAGATGAATGGAATGAAGAAAGCATCTCTGAAGCCAGGCGGCGCGTCTTCGCGCGGCTGCGTCGCGGCGGTTTCCCCGAGATCGAAAATGACGTCGTCGTGAGCGATGTCTGGACGCCGCGGCGCATCGGCGGCCGTTACGCGGCGCCGGGCGGCGCGATCTACGGCACGCATTCGCATGGCTGGCGTCATGCTTTCCTGCGCCCTCCCAACAAGGACTCCCGCTATCAGGGCTTATACTATGTCGGCGGCAGCGCGCATCCGGGCGGAGGAACTCCGACCGTGCTGCTCTCGGCCAAAATCACCAGCGAGCTGATCGAGCGATATGAAACCGCATAAAATCATACTGGCGGCGCTCGCCTGCGCATACGGCGCCATGTGGATCGGCGGCGTGAGCTCTCACATCCTGTATGGCGGCCCGCCGGCTGACGCTCGATGGGCGGCTCCGGTTTTCCTGCTTCTGGCAGGATTGATCACGCTGGTCACGGCCAGCCCGGCGAATTTGGGCGGGTTGCTGGCGGCGGCTGGCGCCGGATTCATCGTCGAATGCATAGGCGTCCGTTACGGCTTTCTATTCGGCAGGTATGTCTACACCGATGCGCTACACCCCCTACTGCTCGGCGCGCCGCTGGTGATGGCGTGCGCCTGGATGATCCTCTTTGCTTATGTCAAACAGACACTGCTTCCATTCAAGCTCTCCAGACCAGTGGAAACGCTCATCTCCGGAGTCTGGATGGTGGCAATAGACCTGCTGATCGATCCGCTTGCGGCGAATAAACTCGGCTATTGGCGCTGGATAGACGCCGGGGCTTACTACGGCGTCCCGGCTCATAATTTTCTCGGCTGGTTCGTGGTCAGCGCACTGATCTTCGGACTTATCAGACAGCGTCCCCAGCCTGATTCGTGGGCGCGATCAGTGGGGCTGAGCATACTGCTCTTTTTTACCGTTATCGCGATAGCCTATCAACAGGCGCTCGCCGCAGCCGCCGGACTGGCTCTATCCCTGATTCATCTCGCCTTTTTACGGTACGGGGAGCGTAAACGAACTGAGCATTGATCGGCGCGCCTTTTGATCAGCGCTCAAGCCGCTTACGCTCCTCGTACCATATCCGAGAGACGCAAGATTTTGCGTCTCTACCCCTGCCTGCCACATCTCCTTGTGTAACAATTGATTACGGCTCATTGACCGGACTTAATTCACTCTGCGTTTTGAAAAATGACATATAAGTGGCCTTCGAGCAGAGTTTTAGCCTCAAAAGGTCTTTGGCGCGCTAATTGCTAATCTTTGTATTGAGTCCGTGCAGGTATCGGTCATAGTCACGGACTTCGATAGGCATCTAGACGTCGAAGTTGTCGCCCTGCCTCACACACAGGGCGCATGTTCTTACCAAGGAGTCCATCGATTTCCCAAATGAATGACACTGAGAGCCCCGCGTGGGATAGGCGCATATTACGGGGCGGGAGGAATTGAATGATTGAGCCCGAGAGAATCAAAAAAATCGAGGAACAAATCACCCTTGCCGGGCTGTTGCCCGGCGTGAATCTGGATTATGTGCCGCCGGATGAAGTCGAAAAACTCAAGCGCGCCCTGCTCGACGTATACAGGCTCAGCCACGCCAGAGGTTTCAAGGCGGGCGCTGAACACGCGATGAGCACATTCGCCGGTTACGAAGAGCCGCAAAGCTACGGTTCAGAAATAAAATGGATGATGCGCCGGGTCTTCGTGCGAATACGTGAAGACTGGCAGGATCTCAAAAAATGGCTGAGGGCGGTCCGCGCGACAATTAATAAGAATCCTCGGCCCCGTCGTTTTCCGACTGAAACTTTGAGCGGCAATTGGACGGTCCGCCGGTGACGGCGCCAGTCCTTAATCGGACAGCGCAGAATCAAGAGGCTCCGCCGCCGGCGCCTAAATCCCCCCGATCGAATAAGTCTCTTACCGGAAATTACGCCATTAACACAAAATCCGTTCACGGCGTATTCCACGCCACGCGGCTCTCACTGGTCAATAACCGCGAGGAAGCGTCGCTTATTCGCGAGCGACTTGCGCCATTAAAGAGAGTGGGGGCGATCGATGGCTGACCCTCGTAAAATAGCCGAGTATGCGGCCAACCTGCAGGACGAACGCAACAGCGCTGCGCTCTACCGATCAATC
>DASUFM010000372.1:0-3207 GCA_036274535.1 Blastocatellia bacterium | reverse complement strand
CGCTGGGACGCTTGCCTGAGCCGCGGGCGCTGTTCGCGCTAGGCATCGATCGCCCGCTTTACTTCTCTGTTCACTCGGCGGCGGCTAAACTTGCCCCTGAAAACGGCGCGGTGATTCACGCCGCGAAATACCTGGGCGCGGGCCCTGACGGCGATCCTCGGGCCGTCGAGCGCGAACTGGAAGAGTCGCTCGATATAATGCAGCCTGGATGGCGCGACGCGGTCGTCGCCAGGCAATTCCTGCCAGCGATGACCGTTTCGAACGCGCTGGTCACCGCAACTCAAGGCGGTTTGACGGGCCGCCCGCGTCCCGCCGTTCCCGGCGTCGAAGGTTTATACGTCGCGGGCGATTGGGTTGGGCCTGAAGGCATGCTGGCCGACGCGAGTATGGCGAGCGCGAAGCTGGCCGCCGAGGCCATAGCGAAGCGCGCCGTTGGAATGACGGCGGCCGCTTAGATCGATTCTCAATTATATAAGTGGGACACATCAAAATTGTCCCACCCATGCGATTGTGATCCGCTCCAGGGGAGTTTCGAGTGAATGGAGAAGAACTATAATGAGTTCCGCCGCCACGCAAAGTTTCACGGCTCCGGCGTTTGAAGAAATCTTCCGCGCCCACGAACGATTCATCTGGGGACTGTGTTACCGGATGACCGGCAACGCGGCGGACGCCGACGACCTGGCGCAGGAGACGTTTGTGCGCGCGTGGGAGAAGCCTCCCGCGAAGACTGATGAGCCGTGGCGCCCGTGGCTCGTGGCCGTGGCGATGAACCTGAGCCGCGACCTGCTGCGGCGGCGCAAGAGGCGCCATTACGAAGGCCCGTGGCTGCCTTCGCCGATCGAGACCGGCGACGAAGCCGCGCCGCCGTCTTATGAGCCAGTGGATGAGAGAGGAAATCCCGCGGCTCGCTACGACATGCTCGAAAGCGTGTCGTTCGCCTTCCTGCTGGCGCTGGAAGCGCTGACGCCGGCGCAGCGCGCGGTTTTGCTGTTGCGCGACGTCTTCGATTATTCGGTCAGGGAAACCGCCGACGCGCTCGGCCTGAGCGAAGCGAACGTCAAAACCACGCATCACCGCGCGAGGCGGGCGATGAACGATTACGACCGGGAGCGCAGACCGCCGACGCGCTCGCTGCAGGAACAGACGCGGCGCGTGATGGAGCGTTTCCTGCAATGCCTTTTTAACCGCGACGCCGCCGGAGTCGAGGAGTTGTTGGCCGAGGACGCGCGGCATCTGGGCGATGGCGGCGGCGAATTCCTCACGGCGCGCTCGCCCGTGGTTGGCAGGAAGAAAGTCGCTCTCTTCAACCTGCGTCTGGCTGAGATGAAGCCGGATGAGGCGCGTGTAACCTGGCGCATGTTCAATGGGCTGCCCGCGATCGTGACCGAATTGTCACAGCCTCGTGAGAAGTGGGCGCCGCGCATTGTAACGACGTTTGAGCTGGACGCCGCAGGCAATATCAAACAAATATTCAACGTTCTGGCCACTCGCAAACTGACCGCCGTGCGCTAGCATTTGGAGCGCGGCGGGGACTCGCCGCGCTCCAAATGCTAGCGGCGGCGAGCCATGATTCCATCGAGCCCATCCCACCTGTGGCCCAGGATCATTTCTATCTTCTGCTCGGCGTTGCCGCGAAGAAACGTTATCACCACTTTGCTGCCGGGTTTAGTTGCGCGGATGTGGCGATTGAATTCGTTCGGAGTCTTCACAGGATGGCCGTCGAACTCCGTGATAATGTCGCCGGGCCGCAGTCCGAAAAGCTCAGCCGGGCTGTTGACGTGCAGGTCTTTCACCTCCACGCCCCATTTTTTCGTGCCGGGTATGGTGCGGCGAAAAGAATCGAGTATTCCGACGAAGCCCTGATCGCGCTGGTCCGTCTTTGTCTGAGGCGGCGGAAAGGCTCGGTCGGCGATCCTGATTCGCAGGCTTATCTTTTCTCCATCGCGATGGATAGTAACCGGGACTTCATCGCCCGTCTTCAATATATCCAGGACTTCCGACAGTTCGTTGTCGTTGCGCGTCTGTTTACCGTTCAACTCCGTCAACAGATCGCCCGCCTGAATTTTGGCCAGAGCGGCGGGGCTGTTATCGCTCATCAGATTATTGACCAGAATCCCCTGTACGTCCGGGAACTCGGTGGCCGAATAGGCGCCCTGCTTGAAGCCGAGCGCGTTCTGAACCGCCTCTTCGTATTTTTGCCGCGCGACTTTGGGGTCCACAACTGTCCGGCGAGGGCCGTTTCGCGGACCGCGCGCCGCCGGACCGCCAAAATCGGGCCCATAGATGGGGCGGCGACGGCTCATGCCTCTTCCAATTCCTATTCCCATGCCGACTAATGTGAACACCATCAGAAAGAGCAGAACCCAGACGATCTTCTGTTTAAACAGCGCCCTGACCAGCGTCACAGTCTGGCTAAGCGGAGATGTGGATCGGGGCACAGTATAGGCGGCGTATGGAGGCGCATATAAAGGATTAGTAGGATCAGGCGATCCGGGCGGAGTGGCCGGGAGCGGGGCGGAAGGACTGAAGCGACGAGTATCATCAAGCTCCGCGACCGCCGGCGTAACTGAGATGCCACAGTTCCGGCAGAAACGATCCGTCCCGATAACCTCGCTTGAACACGAGCGACAAATTGCCATAAAGCCTCCTAAAGGGATATATCCAAACGCAATGTCATTTTTCCCAATTACGAATCAAGCCTCGCAATTGTTCGATTCCGATAAAAATACCTGGATCGCGGCAAATGGATTGTAAACGGTTGATGGCGTCAAATTCTAATTGAGTGGCTCATCGCGACGGGACTATACTGGCCGCACACGTCGTATTGTGACGCCATGCAACAATGAAAAGTTCGTAGTCCCGCCTTTAGGCCAATGAGATTAAGTTAGCGAATAGTGGGCGTAACTCGTAACGGCGGAGCCTTTGGAGGCGCCGTTGCTTGGGATACCGCTGGCGAATTCTTCAGTGGGACACATTTAAATTGTCCCACTTATCAGTCGGAATAGAAGTGGGACAATTTAAATGTGTCCCACCTCTGTGGCAACAGTGCGCGTCAATTTTGAATTCGCCAGCGGTATCGCTTGGAACCGCTTTGGTAGTCATCCTGGATCCCACACACTTCGGGGACGAAAGACCCGGTGGGTTCTCTCTGATCATTGTTGAAAAATCGAAGTTGACTACCAAAGCGGTCCCGAACGCCCGCACTCC
>DASUFM010000371.1:0-2072 GCA_036274535.1 Blastocatellia bacterium | reverse complement strand
GAGCGCCATCTCCGCTCGCATCGAACAGCAATTTCCCGATACGAACGCGAAAGTCGGCGCAACGCTCGTTCCGCTGCATGAATTTCTGGTCGGCCCGGTGAAGACGCAGATGCTGGCGCTGCTCGTCGCCGTGGCGTTCGTGCTACTGATCGCATGCGCCAATGTGGCCAACCTCCTGCTGGCGAGGTCGGCCGCACGGGAGAACGAGTTCGCCATCCGGGCTTCGCTGGGCGCGGGCCGGTGGCGCGTCGCGAGGCAGTTATTGTCGGAGAGTCTGCTGCTGGCCATGATCGGCGGGACGATGGGGGTGTTACTCGCGTACCGGCTGGTTGACCTGCTGGCCCGTATGAGCCCGCAGGGAACTCCTCGCCTGGATGAGATCGGAGTTGATGGACGCGCTCTAGGTTACGCGCTGGCGGTCACGGTTCTGACCGGATTGCTGTTCGGGGCCGCTCCTGTCTGGCAACTTTTCAAGGCCGACTTCAATCAATCCCTTCGAGACAGTGGCAAAGGCTTGCAAGGCGCCCGAAGCGGACGCCGCGCGCTCAGCGCTCTGGTGATGGCCGAGACCGCGCTTGCGCTTACGCTGCTCGTCGGCGCGGGATTGCTGGTCAAAAGCTTCATCCGGCTTCAACGCGTTGATCCCGGCTTCGACCCTCGCAACGTGCTGACAGCCGTCGTGACATTGCCGCAGGCGGCCTATCCCACACGTAATCAGGTCACGCTTCTTTACAGCCGGCTCCTGGAGCGCGTCAGGTCGCTTCCCGGCGCGCAATCGGCCGCCGTGGTCTCGTCACTTCCGCTCAGCGGCTTCGACTCGGACTCCGGGTTCGCGATCGAAGGGCGTCCCGCGCCACAGCCGGATCAACAGCCTGTGGCATGGGTCAGCTCCGTGAGCCCCGGCTATTTCCGCACAATGGGCATGCGGCTTGTCGCCGGGCGCGGGTTCACCGAAGGCGACAACGAGAACTCGCCCAAAGTCGTCATCATCAGCGAGACGACGGCGCGCCGCCACTTCCCGAACGAAAACCCGATTGGCAAACGCCTCGGCGACGGAAGCCCTGACGGCTGGCGCGAGATAATCGGCGTGACGGCCGACGTCAAACATTTCGGCTTGAACCAGGACGCCCGCGTGTCAATATTTTTCCCCGACCGCCAACAGCTGTCGCGGCGAATGTTCATTGTCGTGCGCACGGCGGCTGACCCGTCGAGTCTGGGCTCCGCGCTGCGGAGTGTGGTGGCCGAAATGGACAGAAGCCTGGCCGTCTCGAACATCATCCCGATGGAAGAGATTTCGACCCAATCAATCGGTCAGGAGCGGTTTACGCTGCTGCTGCTGGGACTTTTTTCGGCGTTCGCGCTGCTTCTGGCGATGGCGGGCATTTACGGGGTGATGTCTTACGCCGTCGCGCAAAGGACGCGTGAGATCGGCGTTCGCATGGCCATGGGGGCGCAAACCGGCGCCATCCTGAAGCTGG
Source organism: Blastocatellia bacterium (assembly GCA_036274535.1). Taxonomy (GTDB): domain Bacteria; phylum Acidobacteriota; class Blastocatellia; order RBC074; family RBC074; genus JAJVID01. The sequence goes on along the minus strand of DASUFM010000371.1, from coordinate 594 downwards.
TTGTCGGGCACGGAATGAAACTCGTGGCCGGCGGCATCGCGCTCGGACTGGCCGCTTCGTTCTCACTAACACGATTGATGGTGAAGATGTTGTTCGGCGTTAGCGCTGCCGATCCACTGACGTTCGTTGTCATCACGCTGTTGTTGGCGTTTGTCGCGCTACTGGCGTGCTGGATTCCGGCGCGGCGGGCTGCGAAAGTTGATCCAATGACGGCGCTACGATTCGAATGAGGTCGCTCTTGTTTGGCAAGTTATTACATGTAGGCGCCGGAGATCATCCGGCGGCATGATTGAGAACAACGCGATTTCGCGTCGCCGCTAAATGAGACTATCAGAGCGCGAATACCGGAGATCTTCGGCTTTTTGCCTGAGATCATCGGTTCCTGCCGCCGCTTTTTGTCCCTGAAAACGGATAGGGTCAAAAAGCGATGGCAAAACTCGGATAATCTCTGGCAGAATCATCTCGATAGGGACACTTAACTCGACTTTGTCCTTTTTGTGGCGCTGGCGCAAGCGGGCCGCGCCACAAAAAGGACAAAGTCAGCGTCATTTTTCAATGTCGTAATCCGATGATGAGGTTGAAAAATATCAAACG
>DASUFM010000370.1:0-13088 GCA_036274535.1 Blastocatellia bacterium | reverse complement strand
TGGAACCGCTTTGGTAGTCATCCTGGATCCCACACACTTCGGGGACGAAAGACCCGGTGGGTTCTCTCTGATCATTGTCGAAAAATCGAAGCTGACTACCAAAGCGGTCCCGAACGCCCGCACTCCAAAGGCTGTCGCCACTTCGGGGCCTTAACTTAACGCCATTGGCCTAAAGGCGGGACTACGAACAATTTTCCGCAGGAGAAATTATGATGAAAACTACGAATCAGACATCGCGGCGTCATTTTTTGCGGGGAGCGGGCGTCGCGCTTGCCTTGCCATGGCTTGAATCATTACCTTGCTTTGCGCAGGCGAACAAGCCTCCGCTTCGATTCGCGCACATCTATTTCTCCAACGGCGTCGAGCCCGCGCACTGGTGGGCGAAGGGCCAGGGCAAGGACATGGAATTCGGCCTCGCGGCGCGACCGCTCGCGCCGATCCGCGAAGACCTGATTTTCCTGCGCGGGCTGTATCATCAGAAAGCCTACGTTTCCACGAGCCCTCACCTGGGCAGAATGAATTTGCTTTCAGGCGCGACGGTCAGCCTGGACCCTAAAGAGATCCGCGTAGGGACGTCTTTTGACCAGGTGTTGGCGCAGCGCATCGGCGGTCAAACCGCCATGCCGAGTCTGGCGCTGGGAATCGAACCTAACGAGCTGAGGCTGGAAGACGGGCTCTCCATGATTTACGGCTCGAATATCTCGTGGGTGTCTCCGACCAAACCCGCCACCAAGGAAATCTATCCGTCGCGCGCGTTCGACCAGTTGGTCGGCGACGGTAAAGATCGTGAACTCGACCGCAGCATTCTGGACGCTGTCCTCGCCGAAGCGCGTTCGCTGCGTCCCAGAGTCGGCGCCGGCGACCGCAAAAAACTGGACGAATATCTGGAATCGGTCCGCGACATAGAGAAGCGCATCAACCATGCCGCCAAAGAAGAGCGTCTTGAAGGCTGGCGGCCGACATTGAAGCAGCCGAACATGCCACGCCCCGGAGAAACACTTCCGCAAAACGCGCCGGAGCACATGAAACTCATGCTCGACCTTATCGTCCTCGCCTTCCAGATGGACAAAACGCGCGTCGTCACGCTGATGCTCAACAATGATCTCTCGCAGATGAATTTCAAGTTTATCGAAGGCGTGCGCGGCGCCTTGCACCTCGACCTGACTCATAACGGCAAGGCGCCGGAACTAGAGGCGATGTACCTGAAGACCAACCAATTTCACGTACAACAGTTTACCTACCTGGTTGAGCGCATGAAGGCGATTGACGAAGGCGAAACCTCACTGCTGGATAATTCGATCCTGATGTTAGCTTCCAGCCTCTTCGACGGCGACGCGCACAGCGCGAACCAGTTGCCCATCGTGCTTGCGGGCAAGGCCGGCGGCGCTTTGCGAACGGGCCGCATACTGGATTACCTTGATAAAGGCGACGACAACCGGCGAGCCTGCAGCCTTTACCTCTCACTATCGGATTTGATGGGCGCGCCGCTCGATCGTTTCGGAGATTCGGACAAACGGCTGGCTGAGCTTTGCTGATTTTGAACCGGCGTAGCGCCATTCGGCTCAACGACAAACACTCACGAGAGAGCGTTCAGAGCGCCGGCTTTAGCCGGCGCCAGCCGTGCCCCATGCCTTGCCGGCTGAAGCCGGCGCTCTGAACGCTCTCCTTCAATCAGCAGGCGAAATACCGAAAAATTAGTCATCAAGGCATTGATGTTCGTTGGATCACTCCATTGTCACTGTTCCTGAATATACGTGTTCATTCCTGGCTAAAATCCCTAACCTTAAATCACACAGGAGTAGATACCGATTATGAAGAACATCAGCTATGAACGGCTCATTTTGCGAGCAGCCGGATTCGTGTTTGTCGCGCTCAGTTTGACTTTGGGCGCAAAGGGGCAAGTCACCACTGGCAGCATTCTCGGGACGGTGAAAGACAACTCCGGCGCGTCGGTCAAAGGCGCAAGGGTGACAGTGACCGACCTGGCCAGGAGCGCCACGACTACATACACGACCGACGATGAAGGCAATTATAACGCGCCGTTTTTAATCCCCGGCGCCTATAGCGTGGCGGTCGAGGCGCAGGGCTTCAAGAAGGCAGTGACCAACAACGTCGTCATTCAGATCGACCAGAAGGCGCGCATCGATTTCAATCTCGAAGTCGGCCAGATCGCCGAAGTCGCCGAAATCACGGCCGCCGTCACGCTGGTCAGGACGGAGTCATCGGAACTGGGCGAGGTGATAGAAGAGCGCGCCGTCAAGGAGTTGCCGCTTAACGGGCGCAATTTCGCGCAACTGGTCTATCTGACGCCGGGCGTGACGCCAGGGCAATCGGGCGAGAACCTGTCGGGGGCTTCCACCTTCAACCCGCGCGCTTCTTCGAATTTCAACGCGCTCGGCCATCACGCCAACTCCAACGGCTGGATAGTCGACGGCATTGACAACAATGAATACACGTTCAACACGGTCATCATTCAGCCGACGGTCGAATCCGTGCGTGAGTTCAAGGCGTTGACCGGCACGTTTTCATCGGAGTTCGGCCGCGGCGCCGGCGTCGTCGTCGTCTCCACCAAATCGGGGTCGAACGATTTTCATTTCGGCCTGTTCGAATTCCTGCGCAACGACAAACTGGACGCTTTTCAGCATCAATTCGTCAACCCGCGCCCGGCGAAGAAACCGCCATTCAGGCGCAATCAATTCGGCGGCTATTTCAGCGGCCCGTTGACGATACCCAAGCTTTACAACGGCAAGAACAAGACATTCATCTTCGCCGATTACGCCGGACTGCGCGAAGTCCGCGGGCAGACCTTCGTCAATTCCGTGCCGACGGCCAAAACGCGCCTGGGCGATTTTTCCGAACTGCTGGGCGCGAACCTTTGCACGAACGCGGCGGGCGCGGCCGGCGCGTGTGGCGGAGCTTTCACCGCCCCGCTGATGGTGACGGACACCAACGGGCAGAATATTCAGGCGCGAGCCGGGATGATCTTCGATCCGCTGACGACGCGAGCAAATCCGAACTTCAATTCCTCCCAGGCGGCCAGCGCGGCCAATCCGCAGGTCCTGCGTTCGGCCTTCGCCGGCAACGTTATTCCGGCCGTCCGCATCAACCCGGTCGGTCTCAACGTGGCGAGCATCTATCCGCTGCCGCTAGGCCCGGGTCTGACCAACAACTTCACTTCAGTAGTCAACCGCCGCGCCGGCAGCAACGCCTTCACCGTCCGCCTCGATCACGAATTCAGCGAGCGCGACAAATTCTTCGCGCGTTACAGCTTCGAGGACTTCAGCCTTGACGCCCCGCAGGGACAGGCCAGTTGTTGTCTGCCCACGCCGGATTTCGCCGCGGCGAAATTCGATCTCGGTCCGTTTGTCGCCGGCATTCAGAACACCACGCTGCGCACGCAGGGGCTGGCGCTCAATCACACTCACACGTTTTCGCCCACGCTGCTCCTGGAATTGCGCGCCGGGTTTGCGCGGACCAACCCGAGGACGGTGCAGTCGGACTTCGGCCACGCCGCCGCTACTTCGCTCGGAATTCAGGGAATCAACATCTCCGACTTCAATTCGGGCATTCCCAACATAGACATTGCTGACCTGACCGGGTTGAGCGGCGGCCCGAACTTCCTGCCGGTGAACCCGAAACAGACTCATTATCAGTTCGACAGCAATATCTTCTACACGCTCGGCAGGCACACGCTGAAGCTCGGCTATCACATGATCATCCGCAAACCGTCGCCCTTTACGCAGTCGAACACTCGCGGACAGCTCACCATCAACAATAATTTCGCGCGGCTGCCGTTTACGACGGACGGCGTCGCTGTGAGCGGCACCGGGGCGGCGCTGGCTTCATTGCTGCTCGGCTACGTCAACAGCGGCTCGCGTGGCTTCCTGAACGAAAACTACTATCTGACGAACAAAGAGTTCGCCGGCTTCGCGCAGGACGACATCAAACTGACGAACCGTCTGACGGTCAACCTTGGACTGCGCTACGAGGTTTACACTCCGGACGTGGAGAATCGCGACCTGATCGTCAACTTCGATCCCCAGAAGCTGCGGCTGATTTACGCCGGCGAGGAAGGCTACTCGCGTTCGGCTGGCAAAGAGACCCACTACAAGAACTTCGGCCCGCGCGTCGGTTTTGCATGGGACCTCTTTGGCGGCGGCAAGACCGTGCTGCGAGGCGGGTACGGCATCAGTTACTTCCCCGAACCCTACGCCGCTGGCAACCTGCTGGGCCAGAACATACCGCTCTCGGTCTCGCAATCGTTCACCGGCGAGGTCATGCCGGCCAATTTCAACAACGTGACGCTCATCAGCCGACCGTTCCCGACGCCCGTGCAATTCAAGCCGACGACGACGGCGGCGCTCAACGCAGTCACTCCTGCGCCGACCATCATCGCCCACGAGTTCTCGAATCTGACGCCTTACGCGCAGTCCTACAGCCTGAACGTTGAGCGTGCGCTGACGAGCAGCGTCGTGCTGGAGGTCGGTTATGCGGGCAGCCGCGGCATTCACATCCCGGTCTTCTTCAACGTCAACGAGGTACAGCCGGGCAGCGGATCGAATGCCTCGCGGCGGTTGATTCAGCCGCTCAACAACATCCCAAATATAAACATCGCGCAGTATCGCAATTCGTCGAGTTACAACAGCCTGCAAACCAAGGTGGTCAAACGCTTCAGCGGCGGATCGAACTTCCTCTTCAGCTATACTTTCGGCAAATCTCTCGATTACGGCGGGTCGCCCGCGAGCGGCGGCGGCGCGGTGGGTGGAGCGCAGACCTACACCAATGTCAAAGCCGGCCGCGGTCCATCAGGTTATGACGTGAAACATCGCGCTGTCTTCAGCAGCGTCTATGAAGTCCCGTTCGGCAAAGGCAAACGCTGGCTGAACGGCGGTCCTTTGAGCTTCATTCTGGGCGGCTGGCAGACGACCGGAATCGTCACGGCCACCAGCGGACGCCCGTTCACGGTCTTCCTGCAGAACGGCGTCAACAACGGCGCGCCCAGTTGGCCAAATCGGATCGGCGACGGGCGGCTGGACAACCCGACGACCGACAAATGGTTTGACACGTCTGCCTTCGTCGCGCCGACGCCGAACACCTTCGGCAATTCGTCGCGCGGCGCGCTCAATGCGCCGGGCAATTTCAACGTGGACGGATCGCTGGCCAAAAGCTTCGCGATCACCGAAAAGCTGCGCTTCCAGTTCCGCTTCGAAGCCTACAACCTCTTCAACTCGCCCTATTTCGGCTTCCCCAACGCGAACATCGGCTCGCCGAATCAGGGTCAGATTCGTACGACGCTGGCCGATAACCGCAGCCTGCAGGGGGCGCTGAAAATAGAGTTTTAGAAGCGGTTTGCAATCGCCAGAGTGGGCACAGGCAAACTTGTCATTACCAATATTTTGACACGTTCCGCCGCCCGCGGCTGCGGGCGGCGGAATAAAGCCCTGTCTTTACTCACATTTTTCGCGCCTTCTATGAACCTATTCTTCGTCGCAGCAGCGACGGTATGAACTTAGCCGTGCGTTTATGGCGTTTGAAAAATAAGTGCGACCATGTGTAAAGGACTGTAGGGGCGGGTATTCCCCGCCCCTACGTTGCATTGCGTGGTTGCATTTAATAATCAAAGACCATAAAGGCCGGGCCAGGTTCACACCGTCGCTGCTGCGGCGAAGAAGCGTTTCTAAATGACAAGTTTGGCTGTTTCCACTCTGACAGGGCAATCGCAGTCAGCCTCTTATTCGCGACCTTTTTCCAAGGAGGCTTCATGTCGCGTTGCGACGCCCGGAAACAATGAAAAGTTCGTAGTCCCGCCTTCAGGCGGAATAGTTTGGATTCACGGAATTGATCTTTACCCCAGGCTTCCGCCTGAAGGCGGAACTACGAACTGGTTTTCTGGGGAGACATAGAGAAGCATCGCCTCTTCTTCCTGGAAGACCCGCTCCCGCCCGAAGAGAACGAACATTTCAAAAACCTGCGCCAGCAGACCTCTACGCCGCTGGCGATGGGCGAGTTGTTCAACACGCAGCACGAATATGTCCCGCTGATCAAAGACCGGCTGATCGATTTCATACGCATTCATATCTCGCAGATCGGGGGACTCAGCCCGGCCCGCAAGGTTCAGGCGCTCTCGGAGTTCTTCGGCGTCCGCACGGCATGGCATGGCCCCGGCGACGCTTCGCCGGTCGCGCACGCCGCGCAACTCGCGCTCGAACTGGCCAGCTACAATTTCGGCATCCACGAGGGCTACATCTTCCCGCGGAACACGAAGGAAGTCTTCGCCGGCTGCCCCGAAGTCAAGGATGGCTATATGTACGCGCAGGAAAAGCCCGGTCTCGGCATAGAGGTGGACGAAAAGCTCGCGGCGAAATTCCCGTATCCACAAGGGCCGCCCAACTTCGACTACAACTGGGGAACCACAAGAAGGCGCGATGGCACGGTAATCAGGCCATAGCAAGAGTTTAAGAATTGGACAACAAAATCGGCCACGAGGTTTTCGTGGCCGATTTTCATGTGGGAGCTTAACGGTTACAATGACGGCAGGGCCGCTTCACATTACTCTATTTCGGAGGAATCTATGACGAATGTAATTGAAGTTGTTTTCGAGAATGAAGTATTCAGGCCTTGCTCATGTCGAGCCAGCAAGTGGGCGGTTGTTCGGAGGGTGATAGAATTAAAATTCGAGAAAGGAGGAATCACATGTTGACAACGGTCGAAGGTCTTTATCGTAATGGCGTCATAGAGCTATCAGAAATCCCCTCGCGGATAAGCGAGAACACACGTGTAATAGTGACATTTCTGGAAAATGGAACTATTGATTTGGCTGCGAGCGGCATTGATCAACAACAGGCGGCGGAATTGAGAGCCAGACTGCAAACTTTCGCTGAAGATTGGGAAAGTGAGGAGATGGGCATCTATGACGACTATGACGCCGCCAAGTCCCGTTTATAAACGAGGCGATGTTGTTCTAGTTCTCTTTCCGAATTCCAATCTGACCAGCGCAAAACTGCGACCGGCTTTGGTTGTTCAATCAGACAATATACAGACTGGCCTGCCTCAGATAATCATTGCAATGATCACGAGCAGAATCATTCGCGCCAATCATCCCAGTCGCGTATTGATTTCGCTTTCCACTCCTGAAGGTAGCCGCTCAGGGCTTTTGTCCGATTCAGTAGTGATGACCGATAATTTGGCTACTGTTGTTGAAACAGCAATCAATCGTGTAATCGGCGCTTTACCAATGTCAAATGTGAATGCGGCTTTGCGCCACTCGCTTAACCTTTAACTTCGAACGACCACAAAATGGCTGAAGAGAAAAATCAACTGATTCGCGGTCTCACTTTGACCGATACGACGGCGCTGGTCGTCGGCACGGTCATCGGCACGGGCGTCTTTTTGAAAACCGCACCGATGGCGCAAAGTGTAGGGTCGCCCATGCTGGTCATGGCCGCGTGGGTGGCCGCCGGCCTGCTGTCGCTGGCCGGCGCGCTTACATACGCGGAACTCGGCGCGATGATGCCGCATGCGGGCGGTGAGTATGTTTACCTCAGGCATTCTTACGGAGACGCGGCTGCGTTCCTTTTCGGCTGGCAGCGGTTCATCGTGGCCGGAAGCGCCTCGATCGCCGCACTGGGCGCGGGTTTTGCGGTTTTCCTCTCGGCTTTTCTGCCGCTCAATCAGGTGTGGGCAGAACGCAAGTTCACGCTCCTCGGCCAGACGATCAATTGGCAGTTCGGATCGAAACAGGTGGTGGCGGTGGCCGCGATATTGCTGCTTTCGGCGCTCAACTGCCTGACGGTCGCCTTCGGCGGCAAAGTGCAATCGTCGCTGACGGTCCTGAAGATCGCCGGAATCGTAGTCGTCATCGGCGGAGTCTTCTTCTTTGCGCCGTCGGTGACCTGGTCGAATCTGGCGACTCCCGCAGGAACGCCGGAATGGAGCGGCTTCGCGGCGTTCGGCGTGGCGATGCTGGCGGCGCTCTGGGCTTACGACGGCTGGAACAACATGCCGATGGCGGCGGGCGAGGTGCAAAATCCAGGCCGCAATATTCCTCGCGCGCTGATCTGGGGAATGATCATGATCCTGCTGATCTATTGCCTGGCCAATCTGGCTTACTTCTACGCGCTGCCATTCGGGGACGTCGTGACCTCAAACTCGACCGCTTACCCGAACGCGCTTCCGGCGGCGTCGAAGGCGGCGCAGGGCTTCCTGGGCGAATCCGGCGGGCGGTTCGTGGCTCTGGCCTTCGTGGTCTCGGCGCTGGGCGCGCTCAACGGCTCGATCCTGTCGAACGCGCGCGTGCCCTACGCGATGGCGCGCGACAGGGTCTTTTTCGCCAGCCACGCGCGGCTGAGCGCTACCACTCGCGTCCCGGTGATCGCCATTATGATTCAATCCGTCTGGTCGTGCATTCTGGCGCTGTCCGGCACGTATGACCAGTTGACTGATTGCCTGTTGTTCGCCTCGTGGATATTTTACGGCCTGTGCGCGTCGTCTGTTTTCGCGCTCCGGCGCAAGTCGCCGGACAAGGAACGGCCTTATAAAACGCTGGGCTACCCGGTGATGCCGATCGTCTTCGTGCTCGTCGCGACGTGGCTGGTGATCAATACTCTGGTGAACAGGCCGGTGGAATCTGTGACCGGACTCGTTCTGATCGCTTTGGGCCTGCCGTTGTACTTTTACTTCAGGATGCGGCGTGAAGATCCAAAACCAGTCGAAGTTCCGGCCGATTGAACACACGGCGTTTTCGGGACGAAATATTCACCACCAAATGTAAATCGAGGAAGAATCTATGGGATTGATGGACTTTATCAGAGGGCAGTTGATCGAAATCATCGAGTGGAATGAGGACGATCGTGACGTGTTGTCGTGGCGGTTCCCGGATGAAGACAAGGAGATCAAGAACGGGGCGCGGCTTGTAGTGCGCGAGTCGCAGATGGCGCAATTCGTCTACCTGGGCCAGTTCGGCGACACTTTCGGGCCGGGGACGCACATCCTGACGACCGCCAACATCCCTGTCCTGAGTACGCTGAAGGGATGGAAATATGGATTTGAATCCCCATTCAAAGCGGATGTTTACTATGTCAGCTCGAGGCTGTTTACCGGGAACAAGTGGGGCACGGCGAATCCGGTAATGATGCGCGACCAGGACTTCGGCATCGTGCGACTGCGCGCATACGGATCCTACGATTTCAGGATCACCGACCCACGGCTCTTTTTGCGGGAAGTGGCCGGCACGGACAATGAATTCAGGATGGAGGAATTCGCCGACGCCATGCGCTCCAGAATGGTGTCCGTCTTCAGCGACGCGCTGGCGACGGCGAAGATTCCGGCGCTGGACGTGGCCGCGCGGTATTCGGAACTCGGCGACGCGTTGTTACCCCTTATCAATCCGGCCCTGCAGGGGAAGTTCGGCATCGAGATGACCAGTTTCATCGTCGAAAACATCTCCGTGCCGCCCGAGGTCGAGCAGGCGATCGATAAGCGTTCGAGCATGGGCGCGGTAGGGAATTTGAACGATTACATGAAATTTCAGATGGCCCAGGGAATGGAACATGGCGACGGCGGCGCCGGAGGTTTCGCCTCGCAGATGGCCGTCGGATGGGCGATGGCGCAACAATTGATGCAGCAGCCGGGGCAGACTACTCCGCCCGCCGCCCCCACGCAAGGCGCGGGCGGCGCAGCCGGCAATCCCGATCTGCTCAGCCCGGCTCAGGCCGCGCAGCTTCTAGGCGTCAGCGAAGAAGACGTCATGGCGATACTGAACTCCGGCGAGTTGAAAGGGAAGAAGATCGGTTCCACCTGGCGCATTCCCCGCGCGGCGGTCGATGAGTTTTTAAGGAGTTAGACAAAAAAGTCGTAATCCAGCCTTCAGCTTGTGAAAAAAGCATTGTCAATGTTCAATATTCAATTCTCCATTATATGGCAGAGAGGTTCTTAGCCAATATTCCTGCTTAACAATGGAGAATTGAACATTGACAATGGAGAATGCTGCCCCCTAACTCAATATCCAGCCGATGCAAGAAGCGATCGCTCAACAGAAATACTCCTGCCCCGCCTGCGGCGCGCAGGCCCAATGGAACCCGTCGAAACAGGCGCTGGTCTGCGCCTACTGCGGCGCGACTTCGCCGGCGGAGATCCGCGCGGACGGCGAAATAGTCGAGCATGATCTGGTAAGGGCGCTGCGCAGCATCCCCGACAGCCGGCGCGGTTGGGAGGCGCAAAAGGTCTCGGTCAAGTGTCAGAGCTGCAACGCCATTTCGATTTTCGACCCGCAACGCGTCGCGCAAAATTGCGATTTTTGCGGCTCGGCGCAGTTGGTCAGATACGAGGACGTGAAAGAGGTTTTTCGCCCGGAGAGCATGCTCCCATTCAAGATCAGCGAAACGCAGGTCCGCGAAACCATTCGCCGCTGGTACGGCAGCCGGTGGTTCGCGCCGAATAAATTGGGCGGCGCGGCGCTGACGGATCGGGTACATGGCGTTTATCTGCCTTTCTGGACATTCGACGCTCAGGTATACGCCCAATGGACCGCGGAGTCGGGGTATTACTACTACGAGACGGAGTATTACACCGACAACGAAGGCAGACAGCAATCTCGACAGGTACGGCGGATTCGCTGGCAGTATAGCGCGGGACAACTGGAGCATTTCTTCGACGATGAATTGGTCCCCGCCTCGGTCGGCGTGGATGCGGATAAGCTGCGGGCGGTCGAGCCATTCCCCACGCAGGAACTGGCGCCTTATGACACCGGATATGTGGCGGGCTGGGTGGTGGAGCGTTATCAACTCGATCTGATAGGCGCGGCGCAGTCCTCACGCGAATCGATGGAGAAGCAGTTGTATTCGATGTGCGCGGAGCAGGTCCCCGGCGATACTCATCGCAATCTGAATGTCGATGCGGATTATTCGGGCCAGACCTTCAAGCATATTTTGCTGCCGATCTGGCTGCTCAGTTACAGCTACGGCGCGCGGAAGTTCCAGGTTGTGATCAACGGATATACCGGCGAGATCGCCGGAGATTATCCTAAGAGCTGGATCAAGATTACACTGGCGATCCTGATCCCGCTTATCGTGGTTTTAATTATTGCGTTTCTCGTTGGACAGCGCTGAGCGATGCGTGGCAGGATTGAAGCGGAAGGAGCCACGGATTAAACGGATGCGGCGGATCGATACGGATCCGTTTAATCCGTGGCTCCTTCCGCATACGCATGGACTCGCTCCCATCGAGGTACCAGACAAAATGAAAAACAGACTTTACAGTTTTTTGCCATTCATTCTTCTTTTAATTCTGGCGCATGTCGCGTTCGCGCAGCAGGCGCCCGCGTCCACTCCTGATGTTGACGCGCTCAAAAAACACGTCGGCTATCTGGCGTCGGACGAACTCGAAGGCCGCCGCCCCGGCACATCCGGAGCGGACAAGGCGGCGGATTACATCGCCGGAGAGTTTCACCGGCTCAAACTCGGCTGTCCGACGGCAGACCTCAAATGCAATCACAATGGGAAGCGGCGCGACGGCTATCTGAAGGAATTTCCCTTCATCGCGGGGGTGGAGCTGGCGAAGAACAATGCGCTGAGCTTCACGCGTGATGGTAAGAAAAGCGACGTCGCGCTTGGCGCCGAATGGACGCCGCTGGGCTATTCCGCAAACGGCGAAGCCAGGCAGCTAGGACTCGTCTTTGCCGGTTACGGCATCACCGCGGCCGATCTGAAATATGACGATTACGCGAACCTGGACGCTAAAGGCAAAGTGGCCGTCATCCTGGCGGGGTCGCCCGACGGCGACAATCCGCACGGACAATTCGGACGCTACGCCGAGACCCGCCTCAAAGCGGTCGCCGCGAAAGAACACGGCGCCGTGGCTCTCGTCGTCATCGCGGTCGACGAGAAGTTCGGCAATGATCGATTGTCCAAATTGAGCTACGACCAGACCGCCGGCGAGGCCGCAATCCTGGTCGCAGCCGTATCGCGTCAGACCGCGGGAAAGTGGTTCGGCGTGGCGGACGTATCGCAGCTCAACGCCAAAGACAAATGGGCCGAATACGCGCAGAAGCTGAGCGGCGTGAAAGTTGATCTTTCGGTGGAGGTCACGCGCCGCGCGGTCCCGGCCTACAACGTTGTCGGAGTAATCGAAGGCAATGATCCGAAGCTCAAGCGCGAATACATAGTCATCGGCGCCCACTATGATCATCTGGGGCACGGCGGCGAGAGCAGCCTGGCGCCGAACTCTTCAGACGTTCATCACGGCGCGGACGACAACGCTTCGGGGACGGCCGGCATGCTCGAACTCGCGCGCATCTTCAGCGCCAATCGCGGCCAGCTTCGCCGCAGCCTCATCTTCATCGCATTCAGCGCCGAAGAGTCCGGACTGATCGGATCGAAGGCTTATGTCAACAATCCGTCCGCGCCGCTCGGAGATACCGTGGCGATGATCAACCTGGACATGATCGGGCGGCTGAGGGATAACAAGTTGACCATCGGCGGCATCGGCACTTCGCCGGAATTCCGAAAACTGGTCGAGAGCCTCAATAACGGATTCACGCTGCAATTAAGCGAGGACGGCTTCGGACCGAGCGACCATTCATCGTTTTACGCGAAGCAGGTTCCGGTCTTCTTCCTCTATACCGGAGTGCACGACGATTACCACAAACCTTCGGACACCTCGGACAAGATCAACTACGAAGGGCAGGCCAGGATCGTCGGGTTCGTCTCCGATTTAACGCGCGCGCTTGACCGCAACGACGCGCGCCCGGTCTACGCCGTCACCAGCAGCCAGTCGAGCGGCCGCGCCACAGGCTTCCGCGTCTATCTGGGCACGATCCCGAATTACGCCGAATCGAATGACGGGATGCTGCTCGACGGCGTCCGCGACGATTCGCCCGCCGCAAAAGCCGGACTCAAAGCCGGAGACAAAATAGTCAAACTGGCCGGACGCGATATCAAAAACGTCTACGATTACACCTATGCCCTCGGCGAGATGAAGCCCGATCAGGAATACGAAGTCGAAGTCATGCGCGGCGCCGAACGCGTGAAACTCAAACTCACTCCTACGGCTCGAAGATAGGGATTTAACGAACGGTACGGTAAGGGGAGCGT